>JAUWNO010000168.1 GCA_030612605.1 Armatimonadota bacterium | reverse complement strand
AAAAAGAGTGATTGGCATAGATACATCAGCAGATAGCCTGGAACACGCACACACTTTTTTAGGAAATAAACATGCTTATGAATTATACAAAATGAATGCGATCAATCTGGATTTCGAAGATGGGGAATTTGACGTTGTAGTTTGCATTCAAAATGGTATTTCAGCCTTTCATGAGGATAAAAAAGAAATTCTTAAAGAGGCTATTCGAGTAACCAGAAAAGGTGGAAAGGTGTTTTTTTCGAGCTATTCCTCAAATTTCTGGGAAGAGCGTTTGCAGTGGTTTCAAGCTCAGGCAGAGCACGGACTTCTCGGTGAGATAGATGAGGAAAAAACGGGAAACGGAAATATAGTTTGCCAAGATGGATTCACAGCTACTACAGTTTCTCCCAAAGAGTTTCTGGAATTAACATCTGGTTTGAATGTGTCTGCCAGAATTCAGGAGATTGATAATTCCAGTATTTTTTGTGTGATGAGCGTTTTGTATATCGACCTGCCAGATCGAGAATAATAGCATTCAGCCTGGATTCCCTCTTTCGTCAAAAGCAGGACACAGTGCGTGAAAATGTACTGTGTTAAACTGACAAATAAAATTTTTGATAATTCGGACCATAAATCCTATTGTATTCCAGTATTGCAAAAATCTGTTTAAATAATTATTCTTGGTTTTTGTAACCAATGACAAACCAAACTTTCTCACCTTCATTCCGCATCAGTACAATTAATATTTTTATTAAAGAACATTCGATGTCAATATACGATTACATCTCATAAGAAGTTTCCGTAAAATCCTTGAAAAGATTCAACAGGAGAAGAATCATTTAATCAATTTCAAGGTTTTTTTGGTTCAATCGCATCTTTCATTGCTGAATACTTACAGAATAGATTTTGAGAGATGTAACAAAAAAGTTCTTGACGAATTTAAGGTGAAAATCAAATATCGGAGCAGAAAGTCTCACTGGAGAAAATTGCCCCACTTAAATCATTTTTAAAAAGGAGGAACTATGTTAGATTTAATTTCATTAAAAGTAAAATGCCCCATTTGCCACACATCCCTGATGGACAGCGAAAATCTTGTTGATAAACAGCCAAGTGTTAAAATGAAAATTCACGTTAACAATCAAAAGGGAATAATCTGGTTAAGTTCAATATATGGCAGCTATAATTTTCATTCTGATATTGAAGTTCCGGAAGACAAGATTGGAATATTTGAATGTCCTCATTGTAAAAATCAAATTATAAGCGATAAAAAATGCGATATCTGTTCTTCTCCTCTAGTTCAGTTTTATCTTCTGGATGGTGGCAAAGTAAGTATTTGTTCAAAGGCAGGATGCAAAAACCACTCGGTTGAATTTCAGGACTTGAAAACAGCTTTAAGTCATATGTACCAGGATTTTTCTTATCATGGCAGCAGTACAGGAAACATTGAAATAATAAAAAGACCGAAAAAATCTATTAAAGATAAATTGAAGAAAAATGATCGTGAAATCATTATTTCCGGAACTTATCTGCAATCTTTTTGTCCCCATTGCCAGAAAAGCCTGATAGAAAATAATATGCTGAAATTCCGAATTGAAAAGGATAATGACGAAAAAGGTTATCTTTTATTAAGTCCGTATTTGAATATTTTCTCACATAAATCTACGATTCGTCTTCCAGAAAAGAAAGCAGTAAAAGAGATCAAATGCTGGCATTGCGATAGCAGTCTTATCGAAAAAGAAAAGAAATGTCCCCAATGCGGTTCGGAAATAGCCAGAATATCTGTTGCTGCCATGTCTAAAATGATAGATTTTTATATTTGTTCTCAAAAGGGATGTACCTGGCATGGACTGAGTGATGAAGATTTAAAGTATATTATATTTGAAGATAGCGAGGAATGGTAAAATGTATGAAATAGTCCAAAAACAGGAAATGGCAAAAGGAACAATTATCCGCTTTGACATCAATGCTCCCAAAATCGCTGCTAAAATCAAACCGGGACAGTTTGTTATTGTACGGGTGAATGAAACAGGAGAAAGAATACCTCTCACTGTTGCTGACGTTGACCGTTTTAGCGGAACTATCACAATTATTTTCCAGGTGGTTGGTAAAAGCACAGCCCTGATGCGTTCTTTAAATGCCGGAGATTTTTTAAAAGATGTTGTGGGTCCTTTGGGAAAAGAAGCTCCAACAACAAAACTCGGAACAATAATCGTTGTTGGAGGTGGTACCGGTATCGCTATTTTACATCATCTTACAAAAGCCCTAAAAGAAGCAGGAAATTTCATCATTGGAATTATCGGAGCGAGAGAGAAGGAAATGCTCATCCTGGAAGAGGAAATGAGACTTCTATGTGATGAACTCATTGTAACTACTGATGACGGCAGTTATGGAATGCAAGGCTTTGTAACTCAACCGCTGGAAAAATACCTGGGAGAAAGACACGACATCAAAGAAGTCTATGCTATCGGTCCGATAATAATGATGAAAAATATCTGTACTCTTACAAAAAAATATAACATCAAAACAATGGTAAGTTTAAATCCGATAATGATAGATGGTACTGGAATGTGCGGTGGATGTCGTGTAACTGTGGGCAACAAAACAAAATTCTGTTGTGTGGACGGACCGGATTTTGATGGTCATGAAGTAGATTTTGAAGAACTTGAAAAACGAAATTCCATGTATCTGAAAGACGAGAAAGATGCTCTTCTTTTCTCCATCAAATAAGGAGCTATTATGTTGGAATATGATGTAAAATATCTAAAGTTCAAAACATTCCTGAATACGTATTGTCCGCATTGCAACAATAGTTTCAATGTGAAAAGAGAAGGCAAAGAATTACTCGTTTTCAAAGCTATCTTCAAAAAGCAAGAGATAGAACTCCTTATGAGCCCGTATCTTGATGTATTTGAAATGGAAGCTTCGGTACCGATTCAGGATGGAGAAAAACTATCTGATCTTATTTGCCCACGCTGCAAAACCAGTCTTGTAACCAAAGAAAGAACCTGTGATGAATGCGGTTCGAGCGTTGCAAAATTGATTATTACTGCTTATTCAAAACTCCTGCCATTCTTTATTTGTTTACAGCATGGCTGCGAATGGCACGGTCTTACAAAAGCAGATGAAAGAATCATCAAACTGAAAATTCCACGCCAGGAAATGCCAGCCCAAGACCAGAAACTCCGAACCCACAATTTTGTGGAAGTGCCTTATGGATTAACAACTGAATTGGCACTTTTAGAAGCAGGTAGATGCCTGCAATGTAAGAATCCTAAATGCGTGGAAGGATGTCCTGTGAACATCGATATTCCTGAATTCATAAAACTTATCTGCGAAGAAAAATTCGATGAAGCAGCTAAGAAAATTAAGGAACGAAATGTACTCCCTGCAGTTTGTGGTAGAGTTTGCCCACAGGAAGATCAATGTGAACAATTATGCATCTTAGGAATAAAAGATAAACCGGTTGCCATCGGAAACCTGGAAAGGTTTGTAGCTGATTTTGAAAGAAAAATGGATTTGGTTAAAATCCCTTTGATTAGGAAGAAGCTAAATAAAAGAATCGCAGTTGTCGGCTCCGGACCGGGAGGAGTCACTGTTGCTGCAGATCTCACTTTGCTCGGTTATGCAGTTACAATTTTTGAAGCATTACATGAGCCGGGTGGAGTTCTGGTTTATGGAATTCCTGAATTCAGATTACCAAAATCAATTGTACATTTTGAGCTGGATTATCTTAAAAAACTGGGCTGTAAAATTGAGATGAATATGGTGATAGGAAATATCTTCACAGTAGATGAGCTTCTCCAAAATTTCGATGCAGTATATATTGGAGTCGGTGCAGGTTTACCCTTGTTTATGAAAATTCCGGGTGAAAATCTGTGCAATGTTTTCTCTGCAAATGAATATCTAACCAGAATAAATTTAATGAAGGCATACAAATTTCCGGAATATGATACACCGCTTCCAAAAGGTGATAAAGTAACTGTAATCGGTGGTGGAAATGTGGCAATGGATTGTGCGAGAAACGCTTTGCGAACCGGAGCAAATGAAGTGACAATTGTTTATCGCCGTTCCAGGAAGGAACTTCCTGCACGTAACGAAGAGATTCATCATGCGGAAGAAGAAGGAATCAAATTCAAATTGCTAACAAGCCCGATCTCGTTTGCAGGAAATGATAATAACTGGGTAAAGGGAATGGAATGTGTTCGAATGGAATTGGGAGAACCAGATGATTCCGGCAGAAGAAGACCCATTGTAATAAAAGATTCAAACTTCTTTATCGAATCTGATTTGATTGTGGTGGCGATAGGAAACGGACCAAATCCAATAATATTCTCAACCACTCCGGATGTGAAGCTCAATAAATGGGGTTATATTGAAGTAAATCCTGAAACCATGGAAACCTCCAAGGAATTCGTGTATGCAGGTGGAGATATTGTTACGGGTTCAGCCACAGTTATACAAGCAATGGGAGCTGGAAGAACTGCTGCCAATGCAATTCACAAAAAGCTTTCAAGTACTAAATAGAGCCTATCCGTAAAGTGCCGTTTCGAGTTGTAAGGAGCTTGCGACGACGACTCGAAGTAGCTTAATTACGAAATTTTTCTCGACTCGTCGTTCCTTACGAGTCGAAAAAACTGAGTTTGCGGACAGACACTAAATAAAGTTTAATCAAATATTTCTACAAGGTCCTCATTTGGAATTTTGATTCCAAAGCAGCCAACACCAGTGTGTTTTATGATTGTGCCGTCATGAGTTTTGGTGAAAAGATCATCGGTTGTAATCGTTATCGTTCGTTTGGGATCGATCTCGCAAGGCCAGGGATAAGTTTTTGGACCTTCTTTGATTTGATACATGGTTTTCCTTTCAGCAGTCGAATTGATTTTCTTTAATTCATCCTCACTGAAATGTAAAGTAAAAACCTTTTTTTTCTCCTCGATTTTTTTGATTGTTTCCATCGTTCCTCCACTTTTTTTAAAATTCTACTTCCGTTTAATGCAATTGTTATGCCAAATGGAGTTAATAAATAAAAGTCATCTGTATGTTTCATAACTTATTTAATATCTTTAAGATAGCTAAAAGTAAAATTTAATTTAGATATATTTAACTTGAAAAGGCAGGTGGGGAAAATTATGACTGCGGGGTAAAATTACCCGATTTATTGTTTAGTATCTTATTTCTAATATTCGTGTTTTTTTTGGCAGAAAATCGTTAACACCAATGTTAAATATAAGAATTTTAAATTGTTTGTTTGGCATTTGAATATTGAGATTTATTTGGATTTTGTTTTTTGATATTTGTATTTTCCAGTTTATCTGGGTTAGGTAATGAGTACATTCAAAAATATTTTTTGACGTGCTCATAATATACATCGGGCATTAAATCTAATTTTGCCAGTGAATTCTATTTACTAGTTTTTTTCAATTTTTCTCTGAGAGTTTTTCTATCAATACCCAAAATTTTAGCAGCTTGTGTT
>JAUWNO010000193.1 GCA_030612605.1 Armatimonadota bacterium | reverse complement strand
CCTGTTTGACCCACATAGCACCACTGTTGTCTTTAAAGGGTTTGTTTATTCCCTCATTAATATGAACAACAAGTATTTTTTTTGCCCCTTCATTATCAATGGAAACAACCTCTGTAGTCACATATATATTGGGTTTAACATTATTTGTAGCAATATTCCCAATATCCATGTTATATTTATGCATTTCGGTGGAACTAAGTCCTATTACTTCACCGGTTTTATCTTTAACACCGAGTAAAATCATTCCACCTAAAGAGTTTGACATAGCCACCATTTCTGCTGCCAAAGTATCCTGATGGGGCATTTTTTCTTTAAACTGTACTTTGCTGGTTTCCCCATTGCTGATTATATCAAGTAATTCAATTGCATTCATGTTTCTTCCTTTTATTTTTCAATTTTCCAGATATTGTAAATATCTTTTCTCAATCTGAAAGCTTCCTTACCGCCTTCCATAATGTTTACAATCCGTTCCTGAATCGGGTGGTTGTCAATTGTACCTGTCAGCAACATAATTTCTTTATTATCTACATTTGTACAGGCAATGAGCTTTTCGCTATCACCCAGCACAGGGATATTCGCATTGTGTGTGGCAAAAATAAATTGCATGTTCCCTTTCAACGATTTTATTTGCTTGATCACTTCTTCATAAATTGTTTGATTATCAAGGTCATCTTCAGGTTGATCGATAATTAAAACATCATTTTCTTTTTGAGCGAGTAAGAACAGAATCAGAGCGGAAGCTCTTTGTCCCAGTGAGTGGTCTTTCAGAGGTTTCCCGTGATAATTGATGACAATCCTATTATCCACTTTGAATGTTAAAAGTTCTGCCTGATGCTCATCGAAACGCTTTCTGAAATCATGGAATTGATTTTCATTTAACATCTCTCTTAGGGGTTCAGTATTCTTGAATATTTCTACAAAATCGGCATATTTCTCCACAATCTGATCATAGGCTGTTTCTCGGATGTTAGTTCCCCTGAATAACTGCTTCATTTCATCTTTAAAATTATCTTTTCTCCCTTTATACAGAACTTCAATCTTAAGTTTATTTTCTGATTGATTTATCCTCTCAATCTCAATTTTTAATATTTTAAACTCTTCATGCCATAGGTTATTCAGTTCACTCAGTCCATCTTTTAATTTTGATTTGAGTTCCCCTCTCTTCATTTCGGATTTTTCAACCTCTTTTAATTTTAACCGAGAGGTTTGAACTTGCCGATTTAGTTTCAGAAATTCATCAGGGTTCAAATTTGAAATATTAATTTCGCGTTTAATTTTTGCAAATTCTTCCTTTAGATTTTCCTTTTTACCGACCAGTTTCTTTAAAACATGATTGAAATTTGAAGCATACGCATAGGATTGAATTTGCATCCTTTTTACTTTTTCAAATTCAGCTTTTAGTTGGTTAAAAATGTTTTCCGCTTCAAGGAATATATCTACATTAATATTTGATGCCGGAAAATCCTGTTTAAAAAAATCACTATAATTCTCGGCAATGGAATTTAGATCAGAGAGATATTCCTGTATTATTCGATCGATTTCAGTTAACTTTGTAACATCAGAATCGAACAGAGTTTGTTGGTTCAGCTTTTTTTCAACTCCCTTTTCTCTGTATAATTTGAGCTGATATTCTGCATTCTTAATCGTTTGATCCGTATCAACTTTTAGTTCCTTCAAGTTTCTCAATTTTGTAATTTCTGAAATAAGATTTGAAATTTCATATTGTTTACGTTCAATTTTATTTTTGATTGCATCGAGATGCGAACCAATCAATTTTTTAATCAAATCAGACTCAAAATCCACGTCTTTATTGGATAAATCCTTTTGCCCAAAATAAATGGGCTTTTTAAAGATTGCGTCGATAGAAACGTCCTGCCTGATACCTGTTAAGTTATAAATATCTTCTTTTTGACCGTATATCTTTTCTACTCTGTATTCTTCATTATGTTCATTGATAATTTGTATAATTACTTTTCCGCCACTCTTTAGAACATGTTCGATTAAATCATTTTTATATTCACTATCAACTGGTTTCGTGCCAAGGGGAATATTTAATGAATGACGAAGAATTTCTATTATCGATGATTTTCCGCTGCCCCTGATTCCGATAATACTGTTAAGTTCAGGCGAAAAATGAATTTCTTTGCCATCGAGTAATCCACCTTCAAAAGCAATAGATTTAATATAGGAGTTCTTTATTTCTGGCTTTTCTATTGCAATTCTGTTATTTGAATCTATCAGTGCAAACTTTAATGCTTCAAAATTAAAATCCCCAATCTTAATGAATACTGGATTATCTGTACCTATAGCTTCAATACCACCATGGGCATTGTCTGACCCTTCGACACATGCTATTTCCCGGTTGGCCTTAGAACAAAGCCGTTTATAATTCTCAAGATTCCTGCTTTTTTGAATGGCCAATACTTTCCCAAACCATTCATCTTGAATAAATGCATCCAATGTTCTGCCACTAAGCACATCGAACAATCCATTTTTGTCATCGACATGGGCAAGCACAATATAATATTCGTACCCTATTTCATCTAAAGCTTCAACTGTCTGATTTAAATCAAGTTTTGAATTTGGATAAGATGGTATCCAATATTTTGGAATCCCATAAAATGCTTTATCAAGAAATTTATTAATTTGACAAACCTCCCCCTGATACCATTTGTTGTCAAATACAATTAGTACATGAATTCCTTCTTTTAAAGAATATTCAATGCCTGGGAAAAGACCTATGTTATCCTTTTGGGCTTTCTTCTTCAAGGCAACAAATTCATCTTTAACAAACTTATTATGATTGGTAATTACACCAATACCAATATTCTGATTTTTGAGCTGCTCAACATATTGCCTTATAAAATCATTTTCATCGCCAGAATAGTTGAATTCTTTGTCAGCTTTGGTATGAAGATGAAAATCTGCCCTGAACCATATTGATCCATTCCTAAATATATTAATTTTATTTTCCATATTAACCTCACACTACCTTAAACTCGATCCCTGCATCTTTCATTTGCAGGGTTGTATTGGTTTTTAATTGATCATTTCCTTTAAAAAGTTTATCAAGAGTTATAACTTTCAGAGGTTTTGTTTCAATGATGTTTTTTATAATTTCTTCATTGATTTTTGATAATGCAATTACCAATTCATTTTCGTTTATTAAATAGTAATTATTCTTATTTTCAATTCTACAATCCAAATCTATCCCGGATTTCAAGAGCAATTCATAAAGCATATTTTCTTCGATTGATCCTTCTTTTACTGGATTTACAAATGCAAGAAGTTGTTCTTCTAATTCTTCTTCGCTTTTAAATTTATCTCCTCGCCAAATTTTGAAATTGGATTCCCGCAGTTTGAAAACTTTGAAACCTAAATCCTGTTTATTTTCTCCAAAGTTCAATTTTTCTTTTTGTTCGTGTTCAATTTTCTTTATTACTCTGCGAATTCTTTCTTTTCCAATATCTGCAATTGTTTCATAACCTGCTTTATATGCTTCTGATTTTATATCTGTTTTTTCAGGAAGTTGCACCATTATGAATTTGCGGTTTCCTACATCTTCTTTGTTTAAATCTAAAACTGCGTGTGCTGTTGTGCAAGAACCTGAAAAAAAATCTAGGATTATTCCATTTTTATTATCAAGTGCTGATGTTAATTTATTAATAAAAAATGGAGATTTAGGAAAATCAAATATTTCTGATGTACCAAAAAAGTCCTTCAAATATTGTCTTGCATACTGATAATTTAATTCTTTATAATTCCAAATACTTTTGATTTTTTCTTTTTTGATTTCACCATTTTGATTCTCTAAATAATCAATTCTATAAATATCATAGAACAAATCGCTCCCTCTACTTATCTTTTTTCCAATAAGTAAATCAATATTCTTTTTTGCTGTCTCTTTTCCCCAAGTCCATCTGCCCTCACTTCCATCAGGTCTTTTCGGATAAACTTCTATTTTGGTGCTCTCATCTTTTTCAAGTGAAACCCCCAAAGTTTTTGGATTTACATAAAAAGGATAATACATATTTGGTCTATCGCTTCTTTTCCAATCTCCACCTCTTTTTCTTAAACCCAATAATCTCGCCCTTTTGCCGTTTTTATCAATAAAAGAAAATTCTTTATCATAAGCATCACGGTCATAACCAGTCATAGATTGTTTTCCATTTTCTGATTTGCCGTAACTTAATAAATATTCATGTTCAGTAGAAACTCCAATAGGTTCTTGAGAACCTCGGGGATTTGTTATAGGAATTATACAACCAATAAAGTTTTCCTCACCGAAAATCTCATTCATTAACATTCTCAGATTATGGACTTCATTGTCATCAATTGAAACAAAAATAACGCCATCATCTCGCAGTAAATTTCGGGCAAGGAACAAACGAGGATACATCATTGTGAGCCAATTGGAATGGTAATGCCCACTTTCTTTAGTGTTTTTGTGGTAAAGGGTTTCGTTTGTTAAAAGACCTTCCTTGTCTTTTTCGCCGGAGCGTTTATAATATTCGTTTTTGTTTTCAGCAAATTTATCATTATAAATAAAATCGTTTCCTGTGTTATAAGGCGGATCAATGTAAATCATCTTAATTTTGCCGTAATATGCTCTCTGCAAAACTTTCAACACTTCCAGGTTTTCGCCTTCAATGAAAATATTATCAGTATTTTCAAAATTAATGGATTCTTCTTTATCAGGAATTAATGTTGCAGTTGTTTGAGTTTGAATCGCTCTGAAAGCATCGGATTTTCCAGCCCAGTTCAGAACATATCTTTCATCACTAAAATTTATATCATCTCCGAAAGCTGATTTAAGTTTTTCCCAATCGATTTTATCTTCATTAAAAACTTGAGGAGCAATTTCTCTTAATTTATTTTTCAAATCTTTTTTTGTATTTAATGATTTTCCGTCCATATTAAAATCCTTTTTAATTATATTGAAATATTAAAGGGATTACTATTTATTGTCAAGTAATTATTGAATAAGGATTTATAATCCTTTGAGATAGGGTTTTGTTTTTGCATAATTTATAAAAACTTTCTGGAATTTTTCAGGTATATCTATAATTTTATTACTATATATTAACAGAAATATTTTAGCTGAATATTGCTTGAAGTGTTCAAGATAA
>JAUWNO010000397.1 GCA_030612605.1 Armatimonadota bacterium | reverse complement strand
GAGATTTGGAGATGACGCTTCTGAGAATAGACTGGTGGCAGAAGATCTCTCAAATATGGCTGAAAACCAGGTGCGAACTTAAAACCGAGTATCTAAAAAATGAGAAAATTCATAAAAAGGGAATTTTAACTTACGAGCAATTGAAATGGAAAACCGGAAAATTGGAATTAATCGCTCAAATTACAGCATATCATTCTGATGTTTTGCATTATATGTACGAAAATTCTGTTGACGGAATTATGCAGAATTCCATCTTAACCGGAGATGGAATTTATTCGTTTTTCCTGATAAAATATGAAATCCTCAGAAATTCTGAAGTTCAGTTCAAAGTTTCTGACGAATGGTTTAAAAATGATAAAATGCGTCTCTATTTTCAGATTGTGACTAATTTCTAACCAGATGAAAAAAATATATACTCGCGAATCAATTCGAGTTTTTTCACCTACTATCCCCATTTTTTTCTCTCTCCTTCCGAACTTTCCAGTTCGGAAGGTACTAACTATGGAAGCTTCTGCTTCTTTCAATGGTTTCCTTTTAAGGAGAAAAATTAATGTCAGTTAAATCAACAATTAAAAACATTAATAATTCAAGAGCATTTTTAGATAGAGGACGAATATTAGCAGACCACATTCTTGTGCCTTTGTATCTCGCCAATATTTTTTCACTTTTTACTCTTCCCAAAGGTTGTTATTCCACCTGGGAAGTTCTCAGATTTATTTTTGCATCTTATGCCACGCTTATCTCTCTAACCATTTGGTTCTTTTCATATTTGATTTCAACAGGCTGGCACGAGCGGGGACATTTTATCAAGGCGATCAAAGCAACCGTCTTGAAAAACAATATTGGATTATCAAATGATTTGGAGGCATTGGAACAGAGATTTTGGGAACAAAAAAATAACTTTTTAAGAAGATTTTTCTTTAGAATCGGAATAAAAATAAGAAGGAATCTTTTAAAGAATTTAACAGAGCTTCGAGATGATATTGTAAAAGGTGAAAAAACTTCTTTCTTCAAAAACCCTTTTTGGAATCTTAAATTTTTAATACTCAATATTAAAATTGTTGCTCTCAGTCCTTTAGGTCTCTGCCCCGGGATAATCAGGAAAGGATTGAATTTTTACATAGATGCACCCTTTGATCTCGGCGTTGCTGCCCAAGGACCAAAAACCAGCAGGAAATTAGGCATTATCAGTTTGATCTTAGCAATTGCTTTAATTCCTTTAGGACGCATATATTTCATAAACTTAATCGTAAATTTCGGAAGACTTTTCTTAGGACTCGGTGTTATTGGTATGTTGGACTCCTTTTTTGCAGACCCTGGCAAGTGGAAGGAATTCCGTGAGCGTGAGCGATTAGCGCAGCAGCGTGCTGAGGAAGTAAAACCGATCGGTGCCTGGATAGAACAAGCTGCAAAAGTAAAAGCTCATATCCAATCCAACCGCATGCAGCAAGTGATGAAAGATGAGCAACTGATAAAAGTTCCCTGGCAATTCCGTAATTCCGGTATGGGCGGACGGCACACGGAAAAGGAATATCCGGAAAGCAATATCTCCATGCAGGAAACTATGTTCATGCCTTTATCAGCATGCAACTATGAAGATGCTCAGGAAATGACCATTAAGCTTCAGTCCCGTTTGAAAGAGATCATAGAAAATGCAGAAGGCTGCAGAGTAATGGGAATAGGACTGGAAGGTGGTTTAGCTCCTTATATCAGTAAATCTGAAGGAGACATTGTTCCTGAGCAGCGGCTGTGGAGAATGGCAAAACAGACCATTGAGGAATGCGGATATACTCCCGGCAAAGATGTTGTAATAGCATTAGACCCGGCTGCAAGTGAACTGGAAATTGCTTACAGAAACGAATATAACCTGGGTACTGAAACAAAAGGTATGTATCGTTTCTGGCGTGCAACCGAAAAGATTGATATGTCTCGTGATGAGATATTTGAACTCTACAGGAAAACCATAGAAGAAGATGATGTTCCTATAATTTCTATTGAGGATGGTTTTGCAGAAGATGATGATGATGGTTGGGCTCTTATTATGGAGAAGCTGGGAGATAAACTGTTTATCATTGGAGATGATTCTGTAACTACCAAAGATTCTTCTATAGAATATGCAGCAGATAATAACTTGAACAACACCTTCTTATGTAAAGCAAACCAGATAGGAACATTATCTGAGACTATGCTGGCAATAATGGTAGCTCTGGGCAAGGGTCTGGAAATAGTGGTTTCTCATCGCTCTAAATCCCCTAATGATGATATGGAAGCTCAGATAGCATTATCTGCCATGACTCTGGGTTTGAAGGCAGGTGGTGGAGCAAATACAGAACGTCTTTTCAAATATGGCTCGATCATGAAGATTATGGCTCGGGCAGTTAAGCAGGCTGGAGGTGTGCTTAGCAAGATGAAAGAGACTGATAAGTCTCTGGAGCATTCTGCTGAAAAACTGGTTAATGAAATGGAGATAACCGGAATATCTGCCTGGGAAGAAGCTACAAATGCCGGCATACCCACAGTTGGATTGGAAATATCTTTTGGTATAAAAGGCAGCAAACGTTTTAATAACTTCTTCACTTTCAAGGGTTCTACTCCACTCGGTACTTCCGCAGGAACCGATGAAGCAATCCAT
>JAUWNO010000208.1 GCA_030612605.1 Armatimonadota bacterium | reverse complement strand
ATGCTCCAAAATGAACCAATCATTTTTTATCATCATCCACATCAAAAAAGATTTAAAATTTTTGATGAGATCTTTAATGAAATAAATAAACATAGAATCTGGAAACCAGACTTTTCTGAATTTTCAAATTGGTGGAAAAAGAGAAATAAAATTCAACCGGATTTCACATTAAAAGGTGATTCATTAATCTCAAATCTAAAAAATATCGATGAAGAAATATATTTTAAAATCTCAACAAAATATGGTTTTTCCATCCAAAAAAGCAAAAAAGAAATTGAATTAAAAAAACTGAACTGGGAACAAAAAGAGAGGATGAAACTTCCAAAAGATATTTGGCGAATTCGGAAAAAACACTGGCGAGACCTTTTATACGATTATGAATCCAAAAGAGGAAAAGCAAAATTATGAAAATCTATTTAGCAAGTTACCAGGCAATAATGCTGATGCGCGGCGGACCAACCTTCAAAGTATTACATCTGAAAAATGCTTTGCAGAAAATTGGAATCGATGCTGAACTTCTGGATTATTGGAACATCGATTTGAAGATAGAAAAAACAGATATTGTTCATATTTTCAATGCTCATGTTGGAACTTATCATTTAGCTCAAAGCCTGAAATTATATGGTGCTAAATATGTGGTTAATCCCATTTTTTATAATCGTCATTCCTATTTTAAAGTGAAGTCCTATTTAGCTTTGGAAAATCTATCACGAAAGATTCTTAAAGGTATTTTATCCGAATTTTATATCACAAAAACTATCTGTGAAAATGCTGAATTTGTATTACCAAATACCATTGACGAAGGTGAAATGCTTGTCAAAGGTCTGGGTGTAAATCGCAGAAAAATCCATGTAATTCATAATGGAGTTGAAAAAAGATTTCTGCATGGAGTTCCATCATTATTTAATCAAAAATATGGTTTGAAAGATTTTGTTTTGCACGTTGGGCATTTAGGTTCCAGCAGGAAAAACAGCCTGAATTTGATTAAAGCTTTTCAAAAAATTAATGCTCCATCAGTTGTTGTGGGAAATGTTCATAAAAATAAGGAAGGAATGTTATGTCTGAAAGAAATCGAGAAAAGCAAAAATATCATTCATATTCCCTGGATTTCTCACGATGAGCCGATTTTAGCTTCTGCTTATGCTGCCTGCAAAACATTTGCTCTACCCACAAAATATGAAACTCCTGGAAGAGCTGCATTGGAAGCAGGTCTTGCCGGTGCTAATATTGTGATTACTCCTTTCGGTGGAACTAAAGAATACTTTATGGATTTTGCTGATTATGCCAATCCGTATTCAGTAAAATCCATCAAAGAAACAATCGAGAAATCCTTGAATAAAGATAAGAATGAAAAACTGAAAAATCACATTAAAGAAAATTTTCTTTGGGATGTGATAGCCAAACAAACAGCAGAAATTTACCGGAAAGTCTAAAAAAAATGAAGCAGAAATCAATCGTTAAGAACTACCTGTATAATACAATCTGGAATATTCTCAAGATTATTTTTCCGCTGATAACATTCCCGTATGTTACCAGGGTTTTGGGTCCTGAAATGCTTGGAAAGGTATATTTTGCAGATTCTTTCCTGGGATATTTCATAATGTTGGCAATGTTGGGAATTCCGGTTTACGGTCTGCGGGAAATCGCAAAATGCAGGGATAATAAAGAAGCACTTTCTAAAACAGTGAATGAAATTCTGCTTATAAATTTATTCTCAATGCTCATTGCTGTTGTACTATTTTTTATCTCTTTCAAAACAATAAATAAAATACAAGCTGATAAACTACTTTTCCTGATTTTGCTTCCCAATTTGATTCTGACGGTATTTTCGTTAGATTGGTTTTATAAAGGAATTGAAGATTTTAAATTTATCACCATCAGGAATATATTTTTCAAAGTTTTATCGATCGTACTCCTCTTTTTAATTGTGAGAGAGAAAAGCGATTACCTGAAATATGCTTTCCTGATTGTGGTAGCAGCCAGTGGTTCGTTCATTATTAATTTTTTGAATTTAAGAAAATATGTGGTTATTAAATTTAAAAATCTAAATTTGAAACAACATCTTAAACCAATCCTGATAATTTTTGCCACAACTGTATCAATCAGCATTTACATCAAACTGGATTCTGTAATGTTGGGATTTTTAGCTGGTGATTATTATGTGGGATTATATAATGCTTCTGTTAAGATTAACCGAATAATCCTGGTATTAGTTACATCTTTAGGTGTGGTTTTGATTCCACGCTTATCTTACTTTGTGAAAAACAAGAAAATAAATGAATTCAAAAAATATGTTGGAAAATCTTTTGATTTTGTTTTAATGCTTTCCATTCCGTGTGTGGTTTTGATGATCTTTCTTTCAGAGAATATTATCCTGTTTTTGTCCGGGCAGCAGTTTCACGGAGCTGTGTTATCAATGCAGATTATTGCTCCTATCATTTTATTGATTGGTTTATCGAATATTTTAGGAATCCAGATATTGATTCCGTTTAATAAAGAGAAATTTGTGTTCTATTCAGTTTCGATTGGAGCGATTGTAAATTTCTCATTAAATCTTTTTTTGATTCCAATTTATCAGCATATTGGAGCAGCAATTGCCACGATTATTGCAGAAATCGCAGTAACTATTACGCAATTTATTTTTGTATCTCATGTTTTGAAATTTAAAATTTTTAAAATGAATCGTTTGATTTACCTGTTTTTGGCAGTTGTTTTAATTCCTTTGATTTTACTCATAAAACATCTTGATTTGTCACTAACAATTGAGATGTTCATAACTGGAATTGTATTTTTTGTTATTTACTTTCTCATTCTTTATTTTATAAAAGATGAGTTCTTCTATAAAACAGTTTATGTTAAACTTATTCAAAGGTTTAAGAATGTATGATTTCATAGTTGTTGGTGCTGGTTTCGCCGGTTCGGTTGTAGCAGAAAGAATTGCCAATGTGCTCGATAAAAAAGTTTTAATTATCGATAAACGCAACCACATCGGTGGAAATTGCTTTGATTATTATGATGGATCCGGAATTCTGATTCATAAATACGGACCACATATTTTTCATACTATTTATAAAGATGTGTGGAATTATCTTTCCAAATTTACTTCCTGGATTGATTATGAACATAAAGTTCTGGCGTTGATAAACGGAAAGAAAGTGCCAATTCCTTTTAATTTGAATACATTACATAAATTGTTTCCTGAACCAATTGCCAGGAAAATCGAGACGAAACTTAAAAAAAAAATTGGAGAAGAGAAAAAAATATCGATTCTCAAATTGAAAAAATCTGATGATAAAGATTTAAAATTGTTGGGTGATTTTATTTATGAAAATATGTTTAAAAATTATTCGTTGAAGCAGTGGGGAAGAGGTCTTGATGAATTGGATCCTGATGTAGGGGAAAGAGTTCCGGTTTTTATTTCGAGAGATGACAGGTATTTTCAGGATAGATTTCAGGGAATTCCCAAACATGGTTATACAGAGATTTTCAAGAAAATGCTTTCTCATCCCAATATTGAAATCAAGCTGAACACAGATTTCAAAGATGTATTTAATATTGATTTCCAAAAAGGAAAAGTTTTTTATCAAAATGAAGAATTCAAAGGAAAAATAATTTATACAGGTGAACCGGATGAGCTTTTCAATTACAGATTCGGAAAATTACCATATCGTTCCTTGAAGTTTGTTTTCAAGACAATCGAAAAGGAATTCTTTCAAGAAGCTGCTGTAATCAATTATCCTAATGATTTTGATTATACTCGCATCACAGAATATAAACATTTTACGAGACAGAAAAGTAATTTTACAACATTCAGCAAAGAATATCCACAAAATTATGATAAAACCGTTGCCGGAAAAAATGTTCCATTTTATCCTATCCCAACAAAAAATAATTATGAACTATATGAAAAATATAGAAGATTGACATTAAAATTTAAAAATATTTTATTACTCGGGAGATTGGCTGAATATAAATATTTAAATATGGATCTAGTGATAAAAAATGCTTTGAAGCTTTTTGATGAAGGAATAAGCAATGCAGGATAAAGGAACTGTTTGTGCAATTGTAGTAACTTTTAATCGCAAAGAACTTTTAATAGATTGTTTGGATTCGCTGCGTGAGCAAACAAGACCGCTCGATGCGATTTACATCATTGATAATGCTTCCTCAGATGGAACTGAAACCATCTTGAAAGAAAATAGATATATCGAAGATTTACCTCCAATTAGTTTACTCAATCCCTGGGAAAAAAAATTTTATATTAATAATCTTTTGGATAAAACCAGCATCAGAATTCATTATGTGCGAATGCCTGAAAATACCGGTGGTGCAGGTGGTTTTCATGAAGGTTTGAAACGAGGATTTGATAAGCGTTATGACTGGTTCTGGCTCATGGATGATGATGTAATATTGGATAAAGATGCACTTTCTTCTTTTTTTGATGTACAAATCGAGCAAAATGAATTTGGATTTCTGTGCAGTAATGTTCTTGGAAAAAATCATCTGCCCATAAATGTTCCGGGAATCGATCTCAGGTTGAATGAGAATAGAGATATCGATTGGGGCAGATTTATGGATCGCGGCTTGATAAAGGGGAGAGCTTGCACGTTTGTTTCAGTGTTTCTAAATAGGAAAATTGTAGAGAGTATTGGTTTGCCGTTCAAAGATTTTTTCATCTGGGAAGACGATCATGAATATACTTTAAGGATTTCCAATAAGTTCCCTTCATTTCAGGTGGCAAAAAGTATTGTTTATCATCTTCGTGAAGTCCAAACTCCCTTAAATATCAATTTGGAAAAAGATAAATCACGGATTAAATTGTACTTTTACAAATTCAGAAATTCTTTATACATCTTAAGAAAATAC
>JAUWNO010000389.1 GCA_030612605.1 Armatimonadota bacterium | reverse complement strand
ATAATCGATATAAAACCTTGCGAATGGTCGCAGACTTTCGCAATGGTTGACAGCTTCGACCAAACAATAGACATTGAATGCAATCTTGTAATTCCCGGAGTTATTGATCCGCACGTTCACGTTCGAGATCTGGAACAATCTGATAAAGAAGATTGGCTTTCTGCAAGCAAATCAGCTCTCGCAGGAGGAGTTACAACCATCTTCGATATGCCGAACACAGTTCCTGCCACTACAAATCTGATAAACCTGGATTTGAAAAGAGAAGCTGCCAAAAAAGCTCTTATTAATTATAAATTCTTTATCGGAGCAACCAATTCCAATGTGAAAGATATCGAAGAAATTTTAGCAATGAATCCAACAGATATTGTAGGAATCAAAATATTTCTGGCTGGTTCAAGTTCAAATGATGTTCTCGAAAAAAGTAAAATTGAAGATGTTTTTAAAACTGCTAAAAAATACGATAAAGTTGTAGTTGTTCATACAGAACTGCAGGAATGTTTAAACAAATGGGATTTAAAAAATATAGAAAAAACAATTTTAAATCATAATAAAATAAGGAATCGGGAATGTGCTATAAACGGAACTAAACTGGTTTTGGAAATAGCTGAAAAGATTCGGAACAAACTTTATATTGCTCACATTTCTACTGCTGAAGAAGTTGAATTAATCAGAAAATATAAAAATAACAACCGGATTTTCTGTGAAGTAACTCCGCATCATCTTTTGTTGAATGAATCGATTTTAGAGAAAGTTGGAAACTTTGGGAAGGTAAATCCACCTTTGCGAACTGAAAAAGATAATTTTGCTTTGTGGGAAGCGATTTACGATGGAACTGCAGATTTTATCGGAACAGACCACGCTCCGCATAGGTTGTCAGAAAAGCAAAAGGAATATTCCAATGCTCCATCAGGTTTTCCCGGATTGGAAACGGGTTTGCATCTGCTTGTGAATGAAGTAAATAAAGGAAATTTGATGATTGGAAAACTGGTTGAACTTACAAGCCGGAATCCTGCTGAAATTTTCAATCTTGAAAAGCGAGGAGAAATAAAAGTTGGGAATTATGCGGATTCAACTGTTATTGATTTGAATAAAAAGTGGAAGATCGATGCTAGAGAATTTAACACGAAAGCCAAGTATTCACCATTTGATAGATTTGAGATTCAGGGGGAAGTCGTAATGACTTTTGTGAATGGTAAGAGATTTGAGTGAAACTTGTCCAAAGTGATTTTATTATGAAGTTGTGACTTAACACAAGACCTTTCAGGCTTGTGCCAAGTCTTGTAGTAGGCGACAATGCGCATTATCGCTTTCGGTGTTCTATTAGTTGCATAAAAGTCTGTATTTGTCAGTGAAAGTCAGTGGCAATAAATTTGTGTTAATTCGTGTATAAGAAAAAAATCCGGCTTCGTAATACTACGCCGGGACAAGGGGAGAAGATAAAATGACAAAAGAGCAATTTGTTCTGGAGCTTCAAAAAATAGGAGCAATTAAATTCGGTAAATTCACATTAAAGAGTGGACTGATTTCACCATTCTATTTTGATCTGCGGGATATGATCAGCTTTCCTGAAATTTTGGAAGGAGTTGCGGATCTGCTGGCGGAAAGGATCAAAGATATGGATTTCGATGTGCTCACGGGAATTCCTTACACAGCACTTCCCATTGCATCGTTAGTTGCTTCCAAACTAAATAAAGCGCTGGTGTATATGCGTAAAGAAGAAAAGGCTTACGGCACGGGAAAGAATATTATCGGTAAATTCGAGAAAGGAGCAAAATGTTTGGTGATAGACGACTTAATTACAACAGGAGCAAGTAAAATCGAAACTGCGGAAGCTTACGAAAAAGAAGGCGTTATCATCAAAGATTTCGTGGTGGTGATAGATAGAAGTTCCAGCGGAAAAGAAGACTTGGCAAAAGAAGGGTACGAGTTGCACAGCCTGATATCTCTGGAAGAAATTCTGAGTTTGTTGCAGATGAACGACTTAATCTCTGAAGAAAAAGTGAAAGAAGTGAGGGAATTCACAGCAAGCATTTCCAAATCTGTCGATCCGAAAAAAGAAATTACAAATCCATTGACCAGGAAATTAATGTCGAAAATAAATGAAAAGAGATCGAATCTTGTGTTATCGCTCGATGTGACTACTCAAAAAGAATTCTTTGAGATTCTGGACGAAGCAGGAAGCGAGATCGTGATGCTGAAAACTCACGTAGATATTCTGGATGATTATGATGAGAATTTCATTCCTAAGTTGCAGGAATATTCAAAAAAGTATGATTTCATAATTTTCGAAGACAGGAAATTTGCAGACATCGGGAATACGGTTCATCACCAATATCGAAACGGTGTTTACAAGATTTACAATTGGGCGGAATTCGTCACAGTTCATATGGTGGCAGGTGAAGGAATTCTTAAAGGACTTTTCGACGGAATAGAGGACAGAAGCTCGTTCGTTCTGGCAAGAATGAGTTCCAAAGGAAACCTGATAAACGAAACTTATTCCAGGAAATGCTTTGAAGTTGCCAGGAAATATCCGAATGTTATTTCCGGCTTCATCGGACACGGAAAAGATGTGGAAGATATAAAAAGATTCAAATCAAAATTTCCTGCAGGAATGCTTTTGCTTACTCCGGGAGTAAAACTACAAAAAGGTTCTGATGCAATGGGACAGCAATACATC
>JAUWNO010000301.1 GCA_030612605.1 Armatimonadota bacterium | reverse complement strand
GCTGTTTGTTGCCAAGTTATATGCTTCATCAGTCCAGAAGATTTTTTTTACCAAGTCCGCATCACCGGAAAGCCTGGAAATCTCAAATCCAACCGAAGCAATTTCTTTAAAATTGAGAGCAGCAGAAAATCCGAGAGAATTGATTGCTCCGTCACCTTCAAAATAGTTTTTCGCAATAATCGGTGGATAATTATCATAATCGGAATTCTCATCGTTTCGTACTTCTTCCTCATAATAACTGTCGAAATTGATAAAAGGTCTATGCAAAAAAGCTGCTGCAATACCGAATTCAGAGATATTTTTCCGATAATATATTCCCAGAGAATATTCATCAAAATAATTTATGTTGGAAGCATAAACAGCATCATAAATATAACCGTCGAAAAAGTTATACATTGGCAGGCTTCTATTATCATTATCTTTTAAGATTCCAATCGAGGTTTGCACTCCCAGCTTTTGTGGTAAAAAACCAAGATTTGCCGGATTTACGGAAATATCAAAAAGTCTCAAACCACCTGCAATTGCAGCTCCTCCCATTGCAGCTGAACGGGCATCGATATCCTCTACATAATTTCCAGCTTCTCGCTCCAATAATGAATACGAAAATAATTGAGTTATCAATATTGCTATGAACAATATTACCATGAACTTCTTCATCTATCCTCCACTTCTAATTAATATATTTTTTCTCACCTCATCCTCTAACTCCTTCTCCTGCAAGGAGAAGGAGAACTATCCTCTCCTTTTAGGAGAGGACTAAGGTGAGGTGAAAAACACTCTATTCTGCAAGACTATAATTTATTTAAGCACTGAAACTGAATTTTGTAATTTAAAATTTCCAATCTAATTGCAACCTGATTGACTGCTCTGTTCTTTTAACTGTTTGGAAATAATATGCACCTTCATCAGGCGGCTCATTCCACCAGGCACGCCACTCATTTTCTTTTGTTTTATAATCTTTGACTTTATATTTCAAAGTAAGAAATAAATTATTGGCAATTTTGTCGTGAATTGCAAACCAGAATTTCAATCCACCTTCACCCATAAAATCAATCTCCATATCTTCCCAATCCCAATGACTGATTCCGTTTCCATCCCAGAAAACAAATGAACCCTGAACTTTCAGGTTTTTATTGAAATTATGAGTATAATCCACACAAACATAATCTGCGTGCGATAAAGAACTTCCCTGAATAATAGTATTTCCAAAACCAGGATCGTTCGTAAGATATGGATACGGCGGTCCCCAAACACTTAAATAACGATACTCCAGAGAAATCCTGTCAAAATTGGAGAGATTCGCTATAATCCTGCCTGTTGTTTCATTTGTTTTGGATACTGCTCTGTCTGCATCATCATCATAACGATTGACCTGGTGTTTATATTTCAACCTTAAACTTAATTTATAAATTGGTCGGAAATCCAGTTCACCCTGGAATCGAACACTTTTCCTGGAATCTGCTTTTCGTTCCCAGATATCCAGGTAAGTCCTATTCAAAGTAAAATATGTACTGAAACGATAACGCGTCTCAAAATAAACTCCTTTTTCTGCTTGAGCTTGAGCGGAATTATTGCATAAATCTGCAATTAATGGATTAGATAACGTATAAACATAACTGTCTAAAACTGTTCCATCAAATTTTTCATGCTCAGAAAATCCCCTGGCATATGGATTATCAAAATCCAGGTCATAATCTCGATAAAGAGAAAGAATATAAAAATTCTCGAACTGGCTGAATGCACTCAAAATAAAAGCTTTGGGATCATCACCGATTTTCAGTTCTTTTCCATCAACAGAAAGTTCAGCATATTCTCCTTGGATAGAAGTATTATTCAGAACCGTGCGCCAGTCAAATCCCAGCACACGCCGATAATCTCTATTGTAATTTCCTGTTTTAGTTGAATAGAGAGCTGCAATCTCACTATTGATTATTTTCCATTTCTCGTCAGCATTTTCAGGAGTGCGTATCAATAGATATTTTAAACTGTCCGAACTGTTATCGACCACAAAATCACGATCGAAAGTTGCTTCATAACCTGTAATTCCCAGATGAGTTCCAATAATTGGAGAAAATTCAAAATGACCACCGATAATTTGTTCTTCGAAAGCATCTTTTCTGGGAGCCATATTTATCAAAAAATCATTATTCGGGTGATTATTATAATAATCCTCAGCTTGTTCAAGTTCGCTATTTGTAAAACCACGAGTCATGGTTATGTATGAAAAGAGGTCATCATTTTCATCCAGAATTCCATCCTGATTGCTGTCAAAAACCACAGCATCTTTTTTATCTTTGGAAAAGAAAAAAGCAGCATTGAATTTGTAAGTTGAATATTCCAAAGCTGAGCCTTTAAGAGCATATTCCTGAGTTCTGGAAAGGTCTCCAATTATTCCTGTGATTCTTTTACTGAACCCGAAACCGGTTTTTCGAGCACTATAAAAATCGGAATTTTCCATTACCAATCCTTCCCCAAAAGTAGCTCGATAATTGCCAAAATAGACTTTTAAAAAATCGTTTTTAATTACACTATTTTCGTAACCCACAAACATTTTTGCATCAAGACTCAGGTTATTATCACTCGAATTTGTTAATGGTAAAAACTTATTAATCGCATTATTAATATTATTTTCGAAATTATTTTTTTCTCCTTTCTGCGAATTGAAAAGTAATCCTGCTTTCCACTGATTATCATATCTAATTCTTATTTTATTCATGATAGAAGGAGAATACTGATCCATCCTGAAATATCCCCAATAAGATTGAGTTTTTTCTCTCGGAGCTTCGGTATTTCCCCCCACAAGATCATTTATCATCGATTCTTTGAACATCTCCTGAGCATCTTCATCATAAGGACTATCATCATATTTAAATTGATAATCAAAATAGAATTTATTTTTTCTCTCTTTTTCTTTATAATAAACATAATGGCGAATATTGGAAGCTCCGTAATAAGAAATTCCGGGAGAATATCTCAAATCACGGTAATTTGCCAGAGTATCTCCGTTGGATCTTCTTTTGAGAATCGCAGCTACATCGATGGGGGAAGTATTGGGCAAACTTAAAATCTCTGAAAAGAAAAGATGATTAATGTTTCTTGGAGTTATCAGATAATCTTCCCACACATCAGAAATTCCTTCCTGCAAACCTTCGTTACTTCCCAATCTACCGATAAGATAATAAATCTGCTCACGTCGTTGAGCAACTTCATCTTTATCATCATAATGAGAAACAGAAACCAGCGGTTTAAGTCTATTTAAGGTTTTCTGATCGATGGATGGAATTTCACGCAGTTCATAAATGCTCTTAAAAAACTTAATAAAATATCGGTACTCATAAATATCCGAAGCCTGTTTTTCTGTGATTGGAAGTGTTTTCAACTCATTTATATCAGCAATATTCAAATCGATTTTTTCAGCAAAGTTAACACTGAATATTCCGATAAAAATCAGGATTAATAGATATTTTTTCATTCTAATTTACCTTTTAAAAAACCTGGAAACATTAAATTTCTCATACAGTTTTCTATTTTTACAATAGAGCAAACAAAAAATCAATCCTCTTATTG
>JAUWNO010000585.1 GCA_030612605.1 Armatimonadota bacterium | reverse complement strand
TTCACAATCGGTGAAAACAAGATTCATGCAAGAATAAACATAATTCCAACTAATTTTGGCGATAAATTTACCCTCCGAATTCTAACCAAAAGCTTGAATGTTTTAAAATTAGAGGAACTTGGATTATCGCAACACGATATTAACCGATTCAAACATCTTTTAACTTATCCGGATGCGATTATCTTATTTGTCGGACCTGCAGGATGTGGTAAAACTACAACTATGTATTCTTATCTGGAAGGGATGAACGATGAATCCATGAATATTGCTACAGTAGAAAACCCTATTGAATGTGTACTCGATAATATAAATCAGACTACTGCAGGAAGCGGACAGAAAATTTCCTATTCAGAAGGAATAAGAGCATTATTTCATCATGACGTAGATTTATTGGCTTTGGGTGAACTGAGAGGAAAAGATGAATCTGAACTTCTCATCGAAGCAGGATTAACAGGTATGATTGCCTGTAGCACAGTTCAAGCATCGGATGCCATCAAATCTCTTTACAGAATAAGAAACCTGGGTGTGAATGAAGAAGATCTGGCATTGGTTCTGCGTGGTGTTGTCGGGCAACGTTTCGTGAGAAAAATCTGTCCTGACTGTGTAGAAAAATATCGTCCCGACTCCGAATCTCTTAAGCTTGCGGGACTTATTAACCTTTCAGAAGACTATCTTTTCTCAAGAGGAAAAGGATGTAAAAGCTGTCTTGGTACCGGATATTTGGGCAGAATTCCTTTATTTGAGATATTACTCGTAAATGATACAATCAGTTCACTCATTCATAAAGGAAGCACTTACGAAGAAATAAAAATGGCTGCTATTAGGTTCGGATTCACCACTTTGAAATATGATGGTTTAAGAAAAGCCTTAGCAGGAATTACAACCTTAGAAGAAGTAAATCGAGTAACATAATCTAATTCTATGAATTTGAAAATAAAAGCCGTTCTCCTTATATTAACTTTTTTGTTTATACAAAGTTATGCCCAAAATCTATCTCCGATCGGTAACTGGAAAACAATCGATGATGTTACCGGCAGAGAGAAATCTATCGTAAAAATCTGGGAAGAAAATAACAAACTTTATGGTAAGATCATAAAACTTTTCAGACTTCCGGATGAAGACCCAGACCCGATTTGTGATAAATGCAAAGGAAAAAACAAAGATAAACGGGTTTTGGGAATGACCATCTTATGGAATTTATCTTATAAGAAAGATGTTTGGAAAGGTGGAAAAATACTCGACCCTGATAACGGAAAAATTTACGGTTGCAAAATCAGAGTTATTGATAATGGAGAAAAATTGGAAGTCAGGGGATTTCTGGGTATTTCTTTGTTAGGTCGCAATCAAATCTGGGAAAAAGTGGAATAAATTTTCATTTGTTTTGAGCTTGTTCCCAAATTCCGGTTCAGCCTTTTTTCAAAGTTAATTAATTTGATATTATGTTTTTTTTTGTCCAGAAGAAAAATATTTAATTAATTTTATTTTTTTTTCTCATTGTAGTTAATTCTATACGGTTGAGGAAATTATGAAAACAAATGTTTTATT
>JAUWNO010000300.1 GCA_030612605.1 Armatimonadota bacterium | reverse complement strand
TGGCAGCAAAACTCTTCCAGCTCCGTGTCCATGGTGAAAATCCACAATATTATCATAAATGGGTTGGATTGAACAGTCGGTTAGATACAATTCAAGCTGCTGTTCTGTTGGTTAAACTTCGTTACCTTGCTGGCTGGTCTGAAATGCGAAGACAAAACGCACGATATTATTATGAAAATATGAGTGATATTCCTCAGATAAAATTACCTTTTATTCATAAAAAAGCAGAATCAATTTTCAACCAGTTTACGCTCGTTGCAGAAAAACGTAATGAGCTTAAAAATTATTTAATTTCCAAAAATATAGGTTGCGCAATTTATTATCCCAAACCTTTACATCTGCAAGAATGTTTTTCATATTTAAATTACAAAAATAGTGACTTCCCGATTTCAGAAGAATTATCAACAAAAGTACTTTCAATTCCTGTTTATTCAGAACTGTCCAGGAAACAGCAGAATTATGTTATTGATTCAATCAGATATTTCTATAATCAGGAGTAATCGATGAATATCATTGTCTGCGTAAAACAGGTGCCAGATACTACAGAAATTAAGATCGATCCGGAAACAAACACCTTGATTCGAGAAGGTGTGGAAAGTATTATAAATCCATTTGACCTTTATGCAATCGAAGAAGCAATCAGGTTAAAAGAACAATTCGGAGGAAAAATCACTGCTCTAAGCATGGGACCTCCTCAAGCTGAAAAGGCGCTTCGGGAAGCTGTGTCAATTGGCGTTGATAAAATTATTCTTCTTTCAGACAGAAAATTTGCCGGTGCAGACACCTGGGCAACCAGTCTTACTTTAGCTGAAGCTATAAAAAAAATCGGTGATTATAATATAATTCTTTTTGGTCAACAGGCGATTGACGGAGATACTGCACAGGTGGGACCCGGAGTAGCTACTCATCTAAAAATTCCGCAAACATGCTTTGTAAGGAAAATCGAAAACATTCAAAACAACAAAATAATCGTGCAAAGACTAATGGAAGATGGATATGACCGCATTGAAATGACTTTTCCTGTGGCAATAACTGTGATCAAAGATATAAATATTCCACGTCTTCCATCTTTGCGTGGAAAACGAAATGCAAAAAAAACAGAACTGACAACCTGGACTGCTGAAGATCTTGGATTAGACAAAAAATTGATAGGCTTGAACGGCTCACCAACTCAAGTAATAAAAATCTTTTCTCCAAAGTTCAAAAAGGAAGGAGAAAAATATGAACTTCCCGCTGAGGAACTGGCAGATATTCTTTACAAAAAACTCAAAGAATTTGGAAAATAAGCAACTAACTTTTTATTGGTAAAAAATGCTGAAATATCCAGACATTAATCCATCGATTATAAAATTTGGTTCCCTCGATATTCGCTGGTACGGTTTTTTTTATATTGTCGGTTTCCTGGTTGGTTACATTTTTCTGCGAAAACTATTAAAATACCGAGAAATCAATCTTAAAAAAGAAGAGTACGAAAACATGCTCTTTACGATTATGCTCGGAATAATTATTGGTGGACGTCTCGGCTACATCCTTTTTTATAATCTCTCTTACTATTTTGCTCACCCCTTAGATATTTTAAAAGTCTGGGAAGGAGGGATGTCCTTTCATGGCGGAGCAATTGCTGTAATAATTTTAGGGTATTTCTTCTGTAAAAAACACAAACTCAGTTTTTACCAGCTTGCTGACCCGGTTTTGCCTTTAGCATCTATTGGAATTGGTTTGGGAAGGCTTGGTAATTTCATAAATGCAGAACTTTACGGTCGTGTTACAAATGTGCCATGGGCAATGATTTTCCCCACTGATCCGCAAAAATTGCCCCGTCATCCTTCACAATTATACGAAATATTTTTAGAGGGAATCGTACTTTTTTTTGTTTCGTATTTTATGCTGCGGAAGATCAGTAAACCCGGGATTGTGTTCTGGACATGGATTGGATTGTATGGTCTCTTCAGGTTTCTCGTTGAATTCCTGCGAGAACCGGATACTCAGCTTGGCTTTGTTTTAGGACCTTTAACGATGGGACAAGTATTGAGTTTACTTATGTTAATCACCAGTATTATAGCTTTAATTATTTTAAAAAGAAAATCCAAAAATGCAAATCCTTAAACAAAGATTTTTTATTTTTCTCTTTCTCTTCCTGCTTCTTTCCGGTTGTGCAACAATTCCAAAACCTGATTTTGCACAAAATGAAAAACTGCTTTCTACACATCTCAAAGAGTGGAAAAATATCCAGATTGATGGAATAATCGAATTAAACTATCAAGGCTTTTCATTCCGAAAAAATGTCGTTGTTAAAAAAAAGGGAGATCGTGGTAGAATCGATATTTTCGATTCCGGAGTATTCGGGCTGAAACCCAATCCGTTCATTTCTGCATATTTTGATTCAACTCTTTTTGTACGATTTCCTGACCAAACAAAATTCATAGAATTTGATAATTCCTCTCTGAAAAGAGAGCTACCGGATCTGAGTTTCATAAAAATATTTGATGAGTTAGTTTCCAATAAAAACAAAATTATTAAAGAAAAAGAATACCGAAATAACAATTTCATTTTTTATTTTTCAAATGAGATGAAATTGGAAAAAATTAAACTTACTCAGGAAAAGTTTTATATCTTATTTGACTACTCAAAGGAACTCTCCAAAATCTCAATTTTCAAAAATTCAAAAGAAATCGCAAATATTCAAATTGACAAAATATCCCATAAAAATATTAAAATCAAATCGTTATAATAATTATTTAATTTGATCAAAAAACTTTGAATTAGCCTTTGGTTTTTCTGTAAGCTAATTTTATGAGGTAAAAATGATAAAACGATATTCTCGCAAAGAAATGGCTAAAATCTGGGAATTGCAAAACCGTTTTCAATGTATGCTGGATGTGGAAATTGCAGCATGCAAAGCAATGAATGAAATCGGAATCATTCCAGATGAAGACATGAAAAATATCGATGAAAAAGCAGATTTTGATGTGGAGCGAATCTCTGAAATCGAAGAAACTACCAAACATGATGTCATTGCTTTTCTTACAAATATTGCTGAATATGTTGGTGATTCAGCACGCTGGATTCATTTTGGTATGACTTCCTCTGACGTTTTAGATACTGCGACTTCGATTCAATTAAAACAAGCTGGTGAATTGATTCTGCGCGATTTGGAAAAATTTTCTGAAGTCCTGAAAATGAAAGCTCGTGAATTTAAGCACACTATTTGCATTGGCAGGTCACACGGGATCCATGCTGAGCCAACCACTTTCGGGCTGAAGTTTGCTCTCTGGTTCGATGAAATGCAAAGAAATATTTACAGAATGAAAAACGCTATAAAAACTATTTCAGTTGGTCAGATTTCTGGAGCAGTGGGAAATTATGCCCATCTCTCTCCGAAAATCGAAACAATCGCCTGCCAATATCTTGACCTGTATCCCGTAAATATTTCTACCCAGATTATTCAGCGTGATAGAATTTCCGAATTCTTGAACACGCTTGCTATAATCGGCTCTACTATCGAAAAAATTGCTCTGGAAATTCGTCATTTACAGAGAACGGAAGTTCGGGAAGTGGAAGAAAATTTTTCAAAAGGACAAAAGGGT
>JAUWNO010000264.1 GCA_030612605.1 Armatimonadota bacterium | reverse complement strand
GTATTCAGATTTATCTTATAAACTTTGGAAGTAAATAATCCGGTAACATAAGCATAATTTTGGGAAATTATCATATCATACGGATTTGAGGACGATTCTATGAAAATATTCGTAATTGTCTGTCCAGTTTCAACATCAATTTTCTGAACAGAATTATCTCCTGAATTAACAACATAAACAAAATCGTTTGTAACTGCTACCCGGTTTGCATAAAGCCCAACTGGAGAAAAGGCATTATTCACCTGTCCGGAAACAAAGTCGATTTTAGAAAGAGTTTGGCTGCTGGAATTCACGACAAAAGCTGTTGTGCTGAATATAGAGAAACAACTTAAAACTAATAAAATTAAAAAAACTTCTTTCATTTTTTTACCTCTTATTTTATTTTTTTTATCTCTTGTTCCCACGCTCCCGCGTGGGAACACACCTTAAATACGCTCCGCGTGAAAAATTAATCATTCTTTCGACCTTTCGACGCAGGAGCGTCTCACAATTGCATTCCAACGCTGGAGCGTTGGAACGAGAAAACTCCTCTTTGCAAAAGAGGGGAAACATTGATGAATCCAAAGGATTCGAGCTCTCCCCTCTCTTTTCCAAAGCGAGGGGTCGGGGGTGAGTTTTCAGATCGACACTTTTTTCTATCCTTCCTTTTTTGCTCGTTACGAAAGTCCTCTTTCGTAATGAATTGTATTCCCAAACAGAGTTTGGGAATAAGCTAAATTCACCTTTTTCCCATCGAAGGATCTTATAAACCTTGAGATTCATCGTATGTTTGCCTTTGTAAGATTTCCTCAGAAAGACATTTAGTTTATTTGTCTTTCACCTGCTATAACTCACGCTCAAACCTGTTTGCCAATTCAAACCCGGATTGGGAGTGTAAGCATAGATTTCATATTGCTTATCAAAAATATTATTTAATTTCAATTTCAAATGAACTTTAAAAGACTTTATTTCGAAAGAGTATGAACTTTCAAAATCTGTTGTGTGATACTCTGGTAAGGTCAGGCTTTCATGAAGCTGGTCACGAGTTGTATATTGTTTGCCAGTAATAGAATGGCTTATTTTGGAAAACAGATTTTTATATTCTAAACACAGAAAAAATCTGAATTGATATTCCGGAGTGTAAATCAGAAATTTATCATAAAAATCACCGTGAGTTCCATCCTCATTTATGGTTTTATCATACGCAAAAGTGCGCAAAAAGGAACCTCCAAAAGATAGGAAACTAATAGGATAAAACTCTGATTCAACTTCAACATTAGAGATTTCTGCTCGTGCGATATTTCCCGGTTTCCAGTAATTTGTAGTTCGAAACCAATAAATAACGTCATCGATTTCATCTTTGTAATATGAAACCTGAATGAAATTATTTAGATATTCAATTTTAGAAAAAACCTGCCAGCCATTTGATTTTTCCGGTTTTAAATCCGGATTTCCTTTTGCCTGATGGTCATTCCAATACAAATCATAAAAGGATGGGACAGTAAAAGCTTTTCCAATATAACCACCAAAACTATGAGTAAACCAACTTTTATAAATCAGATTCAAACCAACTCTATACGTGAAAAAATCATTGAAATCCGAAAATTTCTCTATCCTACTGGAAAGGTTGGTTTCAAAAACAAAAGGGAAAAAATCTTTGCTGATATTGATGCTTCCAAAACCTGATAAATTGTTACGGTTTTTTTCGGGAATATTCGCTATTGGATTGTTTTCCTCTGAATATTCAAAACTCTCCTTTCTTGCATCGAAACCCATTTCTGCTTGAAAAATCGAATACTTATATTTCGTGTTCAATTTTGAACCAACAGATGAGAATAAATATTTTCCCAAAACAGCAAACCAGGGATTTGTGGAGTTTTCATTATCATAAATCGAACTATCTTGAAAATAATAAAAATCTGAATTTATGAAGAAATTTGAGATATTTTTCCCCAGATTCAAGAGATGCCGATTGACCTGACCGGAAAGATATGCATTATCAAAAAGCTCAATGGAATTCAAGGGTGGAGGAAGTTCTTTGAAAAACTGCTGCATTTGCATTTTATAATTCACATCACATAAATCATTGAAATTCGAAATTCCAAGATTTATATCCCAGATTTTTTTTTCATTATTTTTCCTGATATTTTCCAAATCCGGTTGTTGAAAACTTTCAAATTCAAAATCATTTTTTGCATAACTTTTAGATATTGATGTAAAAATCCGAAAATAATGATTCGTCATTGCATAACTGAACATAGTTTTTTTCAGTCCAAATGAACCAAAAGTCTGAGAAGATTTGAGACTCAATTTCCCGGATGAACGCTTTGTGTTGATATTAATAATGCCGGCAATCGCTCCTGAAATATTCCCTTTTATTATTTCGATATTTTCTACAATTTCTGCAGGAATCGTGGAAATATCAAAAGCCTGTCCGCTTGGATTCAAAGGGATTCCATCGATCATAACTAATGTATGTTTACTTTTATGACCTAATAAAGAGACAGTTTTTCGCTCACCTAAAAGGGAGCTTTCTTTAATCCAGATATCTGCTCTTTGGGACAAAATTTCACTTACATTTTCAAATTCTTTTTTTTCATCGATTGTGATAATTATTTTATTTAAAGTTTCAAAACCGGAAGTTTTAATAGATGTTTCCTGTACTTTGATTCCTGGAAGAAGAAACGGTTTTTTTGTAAGAAATATTTTTCCAGGTATTTTTTGAGCTGAATAAGTTTTATCTTCAAAACCGATTTTATGAAAAGAAATTTCATCGTTTTCCGAAACATCCATCAAAGAATAATATCCGGATTTTTTAGAGAGTGTCATCCTGGTTTCTGAGGAAACAATCACGCTTTCCAAAGGTTTATTTTGCGTATCAAATACTTTACCGGAAATGGTCATTCCTTCTAAAATGTGGAAAAATAAGATGAATAAAATTATGAACCTTATTTTATTGAACATTTTTTCCCGGATAGATTAAATTCGGTTTCCCAGTAATCGGATTTTGAATTATCTTCAAATTTGTTTCATACAATTTTTTAAGATTCTGGGATGTGATAATTTCTTCAGGATAGCCATCTGCGATCAATTTTCCCTCTTTCATCATCAGTATGCGCTGACAATATTCTGAGGCGAGATTGATATTATGAGAAACAAGAATTATCAGCTTTTTTTGTTCCAGATTTATTTCAGAAAGCAACTGCATAATCTCCAATTGATGGTTTATATCGAGATTGGCAAAAGCTTCATCCATCAATAAAATATCAGTTTCCTGAGCTAAAGCTCTGGCAATTGTAACCCGCTTTCTTTCACCACCACTCAATTGAGAGAATTGTTTTTTTCTGAGTTTTAGCAAATCCAATTGCTTCAAAACATTTTTTGTGATTTCTTTATCTTTTTGGGAATAACTCTGCCAATATCCTACATACGGAAATCTTCCCATCAAAACCAGGTCTTCCACCAGATAATCGAACTGAAGCTTAAAATCCTGCGGAATGAAGGAGATATTTCTGGCTAATTCATTTTTGTTCCAGTTTGAAACAGATTTATTTTTGATCAAAACTTCACCTTTTTCCGGAACTAAAAAACCAATTATGGATTTTAGAAGTGTGGATTTCCCCGCACCATTAGGTCCTAAAAGAGCACAGAATTCTCCCTGCTCAAAATCTACTGAAAGATTTTCAATAACTTCTTTCCGAAAATATCCAACTGATAAATTTTTAATTTTAATCATTTTTCTTATCCATCTAAAAATAAAATTACTAACATTTCCCAATTTAATTCTAATATTTTCTAACTCACCCTCGTTCCCTCTCTTTATCACAAGAGAGGGATGACTTCTTGCTTTTCTTATGTTCCTTCTCTTTGGAATATCTTTCATATTTTCATCAAAAAGAGAAGGACAGCAGGATGAGTTTAGGAGGAAGATTAACTTATTATCCTGATTTC
>JAUWNO010000576.1 GCA_030612605.1 Armatimonadota bacterium | reverse complement strand
GAGATCAACCTGGAGAGCTTGACGCAAGAACCAAACTGAGGATTGAAAGTTTCCTGGATATGTTGAGATATTAGAGTAACTCAAAGGAGAATATAGTCACAAACCAGAGGTTTATGTTACTGTAACTCAAAGCTTCTGCTTTGAGAAAATAAAATGAATAATATTAAAATCAGAGAACCTGTAACAAAAGAAGAATTCGAACAATATTACAATCTTCGTTGGAGGATTTTACGTCACCCCTGGAATCAGCCTTTTGGCAGTGAAAGAGATGATAAAGAAAACCGGAGCATTCACATTATCGCTTGTATCAACGATAAAATTGTTGGTTGCGGACGAGGACATTTCAATTCCCAAACTGAAGCACAAATACGTTTTATGGCTGTGGAAAAAGAGTTTTCAGGAAAAGGAATCGGAACTCAAATTTTGAAAGCTTTAGAGAAAAAATTGACAGAAAAAGGTGCTAAATCAATTATATTAAATGCTCGAAAAAATGCTGTATCTTTTTATAAAAAAATCGGTTATGAAATTGTTGAAAAATCACATACTCTGTTTGGAGAAATCGAGCATTTTAAAATGAAAAAGGAAAAAAATCTCAAATGACTTGCACATTTTTTCAAATAAAATAAATCTGACAAAAAATTAAGTAGGATAAAAAATGCGTAAAATATTTTTAGTTTTTCTCATCAGTTTATTTCTAACTCCCTTATTTGCAAAAGGAAGTATTTTTATCAGTGATGAAAAGACTTTCGGAATTTTCCCATCATTTTATTATGTCGAGCACGGCTGGTTCATCGGACCTGTTGCTCAGATTACCAGTATTGCGGGAAACAGTGCGTTTTCCCTTGGCGGCAGAATCGGCTGGATGGCTAACCGGCGTTATGTTGTAGGACTCGGATATTACGCACAACTTACTACAATTGAAGTACAAACCAATAAAACAGTAATGAACTATGGCGGCTTTGAATTTGAGTATATTTTTTTTCCTGATGAGTTGATTCATTTTTCGGTTTATTCATTAATCGGTATTGGTGGTTTGAAATGCGGAAAATATGATCATTTCTTTGTTTATGAACCAGGTGCTCACGTCGTACTTAGCATGACTGATATTTTTCATATAGAGGTTGGAATCAGTAAAAGATTTGTAAAAGATGTTGACTCGGATTTTGTTGATTTTTCAGACTTAAATGGTTATTCTTTGAGAGCTGGTTTTAAACTTGGGAATTTATAAATTTTCTGTTATAAAAAAACTTATAGAGGGAGTTCGACATGGTCTCAAGACGTTTTTCTGATGGAATTCCAATTCTCGGGATTGGAATTTTGGGTTATGTTCATGAATTTGTGATTAGCAATAAACCGGAAATTTTACCAACATTACTGTTCAGTTTGCTGCTTGTAAAAGGAGTAACGATTCTATTTGCCAAGAAAGTAAAGTGAAAACAATCGGACTAATTGGTGGAACTACCTGGGAATCCACTCAGCTTTATTATAAGATTATAAACGAGACTGTAAGAAAAAAACTGGGGAAAGACCATTCTGCAAAAATATTATTGTATTCTTTCGATTTTAATGAAA
>JAUWNO010000349.1 GCA_030612605.1 Armatimonadota bacterium | reverse complement strand
ATGGCAAAAAAGTTAATGATTCTATTTTTTATTCTGATGATTTTTTCTTTGCAGGCTCAATATCCATACCAAGTTAATTTCACATTAGAACCACCGTTTTACAATTATGGTACTTTCAACTTGTTTTATTTTAATTATTTTGCAGATTTCGATTTGGACGATTCTTCATCTCAACCTTTGATTTTCACAATTTCTATTTTTTCTGATCCAAATGTTTCTACTGAATATCTTGATTATGAACTTCGTCTCTATGGTTCGTGGGGAAGTGAATCAGGTCATTCAATATTAACGCCTGAAACAGAAAGTCCTCAACCTGGAGGAATAGAAACAATTACCAATCAAAATATTGTTTCTCATGATAACACCTCAATCTACAATATTGATAATCATTTCGATCAAATGCAGAATGCTTTGGAAGACCAGGTATTGGCAGATGAAACCGGTCGCATGCCGGATGGCGTTTACACCGGTACAATACAGGCTTTTGAACCTGGCACAGATAATCCTTTATCAAATCAGGCTACGATCTATATTACAATAACTTCACCAACCCCGATAATACTGATTCTTCCGGGAAGTCCACTTGGTTCTCCTCCAGCAGAAATCGAAGATTTTAATCCGAACTTTGTCTGGGTTTCCAATTTGTTTGAATATACTTTTAAGATTTGGGAGCTGGAAGATGCAAGTATTACTGCTGAGGAAATCGCTCTGCTTAATCCTCTTGAAGTTATTGATGGTATTGTTTCTACCACTTATACTTTACCACCAAGTGTACAACTTGAGAATGATCAGGTTTATGCCTGGCATGTTTCAGCTGAAATTAATACACCTGAAGATGAAGTTGTCATTTGGGAAAGCGGTTTCTATCTTTTCATCATTCCATCTGCAGGAGCTACAGGCGGTGGTGATAATACTACAATAATCCAGAATATATTAAATCAAATGCCGGCAGGTTACGAAACGACTCAGATTGAGAATTTATTGAATGGCGGTTATGTTCCAGATGAAATTATTTTGGAAGGAGAGGTCATTACCTGGGAAGAGTTATTGTTATGGCTGCAAAATCTAAGTAATGGTACCTGGAATATTCTCGGTCTTACAGTCGAATAGAGGAGATAATTATGAAAAATAGAATATTGTTTATAATCTTATTTATTTCTTTAACATCTGTGATTTGTGCACTTGATTCTGTTGCACTTGCACTTAAGGTGAAGGGTGATGTTGAGCTTTCCCGCGAAGAAAATGTATGTGAGATTTCAACTGGTGAAGAACTCATTAACAATGACGAACTCGAAAGCAAAGAGGATTCTTTTGCTGCCATAAAATTTGTGGATGGAAGTTCAGTAGTCAAACTTTTCCCAAATAGTATCTTGCAAATAAATGCAGAAAAAGAGGATGGAAAGCTGAATAAGAAAAGTTTTCTTAAGATGGGAAATTTGTGGGCCAAAGTTATCCAGAAAACCGGTGTTTTTGAAGTAGAAACTCCTACTACTGTTGTATCTGTGAAAGGAACTGAATTTCTTCTTACAGTTTCGGAAATGGGAATAACAGAAATTTTTACATTTACCGGTGAAGTACAAGTTCGGAATAAATTCGATAATAAGACTTCTTCAGTTTCAGCGGGGAATAAGGCTTTATCAACAGGTGAGACCGAGCTGGAAGTTACTGAAATTGAAGAAGGTGATATCGATGAGGAAACTCAAGAATATATTGAAGAGGAAGAGGAAGAAGAAGAACTAATAGAACCTCCAAAAGTATTGGAAATTCAATTGCAGCACCCCAGTGGGGAAACAAAAATAATCAGGATTGAATATGAATAAGAAAAAGTATCTATTTATTATCTTTTTTTTATTTCTGAGCAGTTTGCTTTTTTCTGAACTTATCTTATACCATGAACCTCCCCTTTCCATTAAAGATAATGAGGAGTTGGTTCTTGTTTTAGAAGTTCAGGAAGGATTTGAAGAAACTGAATCAGCAACAGTTTTTTATCGTGAATCCGGAACATTGGCATATCTGGAAGCGGAAATGTTCAAAGGTACAGAATCTGATCCGAAATACTGGGTTAATATCCCTGACATTCGCGCTTTTCAAATGGGAATTGAATACTATTTCATTTGCTTTGATAAAAATGAAGGATTAGAAACTTTACCAACTTTACAACCGGATTTAAGTCCCTTCAACGCTCTTATCGAAATATCCAAGATCTATTCTGATAAATTTGTACTATTAAGTCCTGATGAACAATTTTCTGATATTGGAGAGGATTTTATTATTGCCATTTCGCTCTTTGCCTTGTCGGATGAAATCATTCCGAATTCTATCAGGTTTGTTTACGACGGCAAAGATGTAACTCCATTAACAAAAATGAGTAATAATCTTCTTGTTTATAGTGTTGTTAATGCTTTTGCAGGAAAACATTATTACCAGGTTTATGCTCAATTATCAAATGGAGAAAGAATAGAATCAACCCACTGGTTTACCGAAGTTGCAAAAAAATATGTCAAACTTCCTTTAGATATCTCAGGAAGAGCAATATTCTATACCTTGGCAAAGTCAACAACAATTGATGATAGTGTTGGTTCTTATGAAGACGATTGGGATTCTTACATGTCTCTTATTTTGAATGGAAATCAGGGAATTATGAAATTCAAATCAAAGGCATATATTTCTTCTTTGAATCGAAAAAGTCAACAACCAATAAACCGCTTTAATTTTGAATTCAAAATTCCTCACCTCGATTTCGTTTTAGGTGATTATACTCCGAATTTTGGCAGCTTTGCAGTTTTTGGCAAGAATATCCAGGGTATTTATTCTAAAGTATATTTTGGAAAATTTGCTTTACTTTCTGTTTATGGAAACCTGAAGAGGAAAATTAAGGGAACCTCAGAAATAATTTCCGATACTACTTCAACAGGTCAAGATACAAGCTGGATTTCGTATTCTGCAGGAACTTTCAAACGGCAGACTTTAGCACTCAGAACAGAAGTTGGAAGTAAAAGAGGTTTTCTGTGGGGATTTGGCATCACAAAAAGCAGGGATGATAAACATTCTATTTCTAAGAAATATTT
>JAUWNO010000286.1 GCA_030612605.1 Armatimonadota bacterium | reverse complement strand
AAAATGAGATTATCTTTCGTTTCCCAGCTTCTGAGCAGACTTATGATCTTTCTAACGAAGAATTTTATGATAAAGTCTATCCAATCTGGCGAAACGATTCTCTCAAAGTAAAAGTGATTTCTAAGTTGATAAGAAAATATCAGCAAGCAAACTGGCGACGAACAATGTAGCAGTATCTCACGTATTCTTTGCATAATCTTGAAATGACTGATGAATTAATTCAAGTTCTGGAAGATTTCAGAAAAGCATTTCCAGATGATTACAAATCTTTTTCTCAATCTGCACGATATTTAAGCAAAAACGATATTAACCTGGAGCAAGCTTTGGAATTTGCTGCAAAAGCTTATCAAATGTCTTTTGATTATCCCAAGTTGGATTATTATCCGATCATGCAATGGGATTTGGAAAAGCGTTCCGCTCCTGTAAATACTACAGCAATTCTGGCTGATATTCTCATCAAATCAGAAAAATATCATGAAGCTGAAGAAGTACTGAAAAGTATAATCGCGGATAATAAACTTGGCATCGATGATGAAACAACTTTGGGAAGTTGCTATTATTATTTGGCACAAGTTTATGATGGTTTGAAAGAGAAAGAAAAAGCTGTTGATGCTGCTCTTCAATCTCTCATAGCAGGAGATTCCAGGAATAAATACACTCCGAAAGCAGATTCGCTGCTAAGAAAAATAATTGCCTACAAAGATTTAAGCGAAGATGAATACATCGATTTTTGTCGTTATCGCTCTAAATATGATGATGTTATTTTCACAGATATTACTGAAGAATTTGGATTGGAAAATATCCAGGCAGGACGAGTGGCGTGGGGAGATTTTGATAATGATGGATTTCAGGATTTACTTTTAGATGGTTGCAGATTATTCAAGAATCATAATGGAAAAAGTTTTATTGAAACCACTCAAAAAGCTTTTCCAGATACGATTCGGGCAAATGGTGGTTTGTGGGGTGATTTTGATAATGACGGAGATTTAGATATTGTTACGAAAGATCCTGAATCCGTTTGGCTGAATAACGGAAAGATTTTCCGGAAAATTTATAACAAGAAGTCTATAAAAAATAATGAAATTTCTACTGAAGGGTTGGGAATCGGAGATGTGAATAACGATGGCTGGTTGGATGTGTATTTTGCTAATTATGAAGTTTGGAAGAAAACAGATTCTGAACCGGAAGCAGACCAATTCTTTATTGGAAAGGGAAATGGTAAATTTAAGGAATTCACAAAAAAAGCTGGAGTCTTACCAGAAGATAAAGAGAAGCGAGCCGGTCGTGGAGTGAATTTCGGAGATTTCGATAATGACGGAGACCTGGATATTTTTGTTTCAAATTATCGTTTGCAGGAAAATTTTCTGTGGGTAAATGATGGAACCGGAAAATTCCAGAATAAAGCACGAGAACTTGGAGTAAGTGGGGAAGAGGTTGAAAGCTGGTGGGGACATACAATTGGCAGCGAATGGGCAGATGTGGATAATGACGGAGATCTGGATCTACTCACTGCAAATCTGGCTCATCCACGCTACATAGATTTTTCCAATAAAACAATGTTATATCTCAATTCAGGAACACCAGATTGGAAATTCACAGATGTTCGACATAATTCTGGAATCCGTTTTGAAGAAACTCATTCCGAACCTGCCTGGGGAGATTTGAATAATGACGGATTTCTCGATCTATACATTAATTGCATTTATGAAGGGAGGCGTTCTTTTCTTTATATGAATAATCAGAATTCAACTTTCAGGGAAGTTACTTTTTTGGCTGGAGTTCGTCACTTCAATGGCTGGGGAGTAGCGTTTGCAGATTTTGATAATGATGGAGATCTGGATATTTTGGCTGCTGGAGGAACTATCCAACTTTTCAGAAATGATACACCAAATACTGGAAATTGGCTGGAAGTGGAAGTTAAATCCAAAAATCATTCTGATGGAATAGGTACGCGTTTAACTTTATCAAATGATAAAATTTCTTTGATTCGTGAGATTCAAGGTGGGAAGGGAACGACTAATCAGCATGCTCTGGTTCAACATTTTGGACTTGGAGATTATGAACCGCCTTTTAATTTGAAAATCAGGTTTCCGGATGGGGAAGAGCGAATTATTAAAGTAGAAAAAGAAAATCAAAAGATAGGAATAATTCAATGATTAGGAAATTCCTATGAAACTAAAACCTTGCGAACGGTTAAGGAACGAGACCTTCGCAATGGTTGACTTATGGTTCAATCCTCAAGAATGGATGAGCAGAAATTTTTAAAATTCTATCAAATTTTGAATATATTCCATTTTTCTTTCAGCACTTCCGAAATAGTGTACAAAGAACCGGACACAATTACAACATCATCATCTTTTGATTCTTTAATAGCTTTTTTAGTGGCTTCCTTAACATCGGGAATTGTTTCGTATTTTATGTCGTAATTTTTCACGAATTTAACTTGATCTTCGATTTCTGCAGCGCGCGTAGATTTGTTTTTTGAGATATAAATTTTGAAAGCGATATCACATATTTCTTTGATAATAGATTCAATTTTTTTATCCCGCAGGATTGCCAGCACAAAACGGATTTTTCGGTTAGGAAACATTTCCTTCAAATTTTTTGTGAGAGCTTTAATGCCTTCTTCATTATGAGCACCATCAATCATTACAAGTGGTTTCCTACTAAGAATCTGCATTCTGCCGATCCAGTTAATTTTCAGAAGAGAATCTCTAATAATTTCAGGATTAATTTCTTTATTAATGTCCTCCAAAAATAAAATAAAACTCGTTATTGCAGATGCTGCATTTTCTGCCTGATGAAAACCGATGAGATTCGTTTTTAATTTTTTTAAACAAATATTTTTGAAACAATAATCGAGAGTTGTTTCTTTCAGATTTATAGAAACATTTGAAATTTTGAAATCTTTTCCAAACTGATAGACTGTTATGTTTTTATCTTTGGCGATTTTTCGAATGGTATTGCTGGCAATCGAACTCATTTTTCCCAGAACTAAAGGAGTATTTTTTTTGAGGATTCCTGCTTTTTCCGTTGCTATTTTTTTGATGGTTGCACCCAGACTTTTTGTATGGTCATAAGAAATAGAAGTGATAACTGTGATGGTGGAAGAAAAAGGATTAGTGCCGTCGAGCCGTCCTCCCAAACCAACTTCAAAGATTGCGTTTTCCACTTTGTTAATCATAAAAAAATAAAATGCCATAGCAGTAGTAATTTCAAAAAAAGATGCTTCATTCGATTGGAAAGATTCTTCAAAACATCTATAAGTTTCCATCAATTTTTTGAAAGTAATATTTTTTCCATTAAGACGGATTCTTTCACGATAATCTTTTAAATGTGGTGATGTATTCAAACCGGTTTTTAAGCCGGAGCTGATGGAAAGGGCTTCACAAATTGCTGCGACTGAACCTTTGCCGTTTGTTCCGGCAATATGTATTCCATTCAGTTTTTTGTTCGGATTATCCATTTGTTCAAGAATTTTCAACATTCTTTCCAAACCGAGTTTTACATTCCCGGAATGACGCTGATAAATATAATCTAAAAATTCCTGATATTTCATTTTTTTGTATAAAAAAACCTTCAATCCAGCAGCTACCGTATTGAAGGTTTTATATCTTTTTACATTTCTATTCAATTAAGCTTTCAGGTAGTTCATGATCCTGAAAATCTTTTTTGTTTTCCTCTTGAGCTTTTATTCTATTGGAGCATTTAACAATTATCTGACCGGATTCATAGTCTCCGGACATATAATATTTA
>JAUWNO010000306.1 GCA_030612605.1 Armatimonadota bacterium | reverse complement strand
TCCGGAAAACGAGTCATCGCGATATATCGCCAAGCCATTTCTTCGGATAGAATATCTGAGAGTTCGCCGATTTTTTCCATGAATTTAATAAGTTCCTCAGCAGACTTAATTTCCTCCGCTTCCAGTTTTTTCATCTCTTTTTCCACGTTTTCCCATTTTGTGATATCCAGCTTTTCTGAGAAAAATCGTCGTGGTTTTTTCACAATTTTTTATGTTGTGTACATCATCTACCCCTTTTTTTAGCCACTAAGAACACGAAGTAACACTAAATATAATTAATCCATAAACTATGGTTTTTCGACTCCTATGAAACCACTTTCTAACTCAACAAATAATAGGGAGTTAGAGTTTTCGTAATAACTATATGCCAACTTATCCCAAGATTCCTACGGAACTTAGGACAAGTCTCATTATGAATCCCGGTTTCATCTTAATAGAACTATCAGCTTGCTGATAGCGTGGAGCTCGTAAGGAACGACGAGTCGAGAAAAAGTGAGTTTTCAAGCTACCTCCTATGAAACTATACCTAACTTCCGAATGTTTCGACTTGTCGAATCTTCGGAATGTAAAGGAACTCTTGCCCGTACAATCGGAAGATCAGCAAGCTGAACATTCCGATGATAATTCGAAACGGCAGTTTACGGACAGACACTAAATATTTCCTTATAGAATTTTCGTGACCTTTGTGGCTATTTTTTCTCCTTTTATTTTTTTACATATTCATCAAACCAATCCATCATTTCAGCCAGAACATGAAGATTGGATTCTTTAGCAGAATAACCATGACCTTCAAATGGTAAGATAACCAATTTGGCAGTTCCTCCGTTTCCTTTCAGAGCTTGAAACATTCTTTTGGACTGCATCGGAAAAGTTCCGGAATTGGGATCATCCTCACCGTGAATAAGGAGAAATGGTTCTTTAATATTTTCTACAAACATGAATGGAGAAACCTTCATATAAAAATCCTTTGCTTCCCAAAAGGTCCGTCTTTCTCTTTGAAATCCGAACGGAGTGAGAGTGCGATTGTAAGCTCCAGTTTTTCCAATTCCAGCAGCACATAAATCGCTGTGTGCAAGAACATTTGCCACCATAAATGCGCCGTAACTGTGTCCGGTTATTCCCACCTGCTGAGGATCAATAATTCCACGCTCATCAAGATAATTGATTGCAGCTTTCACACTATTTACTGTCTGCTCGATAAAAGTCTCATTCACGGTTTCAGGATCACCGATAATGGGGATGGATGCTCGCATAAGCACAGCATATCCTTCTAAAACAAAAAACCTGGCAGTAGATCCGCTAAAAGTCATAAACCTTTCAGCAGAGGTTTTCACCTGACCCGCAGTGGATTTATCCGCATACTCTTCAGGATATGCATTTATAACTAAAGGTAATCTTTCTTCTCGTTTGCGATTTGCTGGTAAATAAAGAATTCCGGTTAAAGGAACTCCGTCATTTCTATCGTAAAAAACAAGTTCTTTCGTAATATCCAAATCAGGATAAGGATGTGGATAATTACTGATTTTCTCTCTTTCTGCTGAATCCAGATTTACGAAAAAGTAGTTTGGAGGAGTTGTCTGATTTTCGCTTTTGATGGCGATTTTATTAAAACTATCTCCAATAAATTCGTAAATTCTTTCAAAATAGTTTTCCCTGCTTCTAAATAAAATTTCCTTTTCTTTAGTGTCCAGATTGAACTTTGATAAATATGGAAAATTCCCTGCCGGAGTTGCACCTGTATTATTTATGAAATAAACGTTATTATCCTTTTTGATAAAAATATGTTTACCATTAATCGTAGTTTTCTTAACTAAATCTCCCGGTGAATTATATCTGTCGCGAATACTCAAATCAAAGATAAGTTTCGCATCTTTATCTCCAATTTGAAATAACCATTTTCTTCTCCAGAGCTTGTCTCTATCATATTCAGAGAAAATCAGTTCGTCACAATCTTCTGACCAATCGATATCGGAAAAACGATGTTCGGTTTTAAAAATAACTTCTGCAGATTTTCCTGAAAATAAATTCAAACGTAAAATTTTATCGCGAAAATCAACTTCCTTTTTAGGATTGCCCTCATCCAGAGCTTCAACCCAGACAAGAGCTGCATCTTTCAAGGGTTGCCAGCGAAAGCTGCGTGGTCCGATGTAAGTTCCACCAATCGGAACCTGATCCTGCAAAGGTCTATCATAAAGAACTTTAATCACTTCTCCATCCATCTTCCAAACCTGGAATTTCTTTGGGAATCTATAGTATGGAAGTTCGTAAGAATAAGGTCTTTTAGTCTGAGAAATAAAGACAAATTGATTGTTTGGAGAAATTTCTACTTCACTATAAATTCCGGATTTTCCGATTTCTGTTATTCCCAAATCTGAAACATCCAATAAAACCAGTTGCGAAGTAAAATAATAATCAAACAGCTCTTCATCATACTTGTTCTTCAAAAGATTTTGATAGGTTCTGGTTTGACTGATTTTTCCAATCGTTTCTTCGATGATCGGAGATAATGGAATTATTGGTTTTTGGGGAATCTCTCCCCTATTTTTCGGAATTGAATTTATCAATAAAATTTTATTATCATTCAACCATTGAAATCCTCCATCTCCAAAAACATCATTAATAAAAAGATTTTCAATTGGTTTGAATGTTCCGGTTTCAACATCAACAATTAACAATTTTATACCGGTTTCTGTTTCGTAGGATAAAGCCAATTTGGAATGGTCAAAAGAAAGTTTTCTGTTACGAATTTTGATATTTTCAGGAAGTTTAACAGGAATTTTTTTTCCAGTTTGAAAATTATGAATTGTTAAAGAAGTATCAGGATAGGTTTTTATTGGAGCATTCAACTTTATGGAAATCTTTTCTCCAGCTAATTCTACAAATGGTTGGGATATATTTTCCAGAGTTTGCTTTGACTGCCGTTTCATCTCGAATGCAATATCATCAAAAGGAACAAAACTGAAATACGGAAACGAGGGTGCATTAAAGATTTTTAATACTTTTCCTGATGGTAATTTATATCCATTTTCAGATTCGTCAATTCCATCTTGAGCATTTAAAAAATTTATAACAAAGAATCCTAATAAAAAAATTTGAATAATCCGTTTCAACTTTTTCTCCTTTTTTTGAAGACAATTTAAAATTAATTGCTTTGTTTTTTTGTCAAAAAAAACCTGCACTAAAGCATAATTTATTTTGAGACTGTTTAGACACGAAGAATCTAACTCTTTCCCAAATTGCATTTGGGAATGCAATTTTTTTGAAAAGTTTTACTTTGAATATTTATTTATTTCTAATATCTTATTCTATCAAAATAAAATTTTTTATGCAATTGTGTTCCCAAATACAATTTAGTATCTTATTTTTAATATTCGTGTTTTTTTTGGCAGAAAATCGTTAACACCAATGTTAAATATAAGAATTTTAAATTGTTTGTTTGGCATTTGAATATTGAGATTTATTTGGATTTTGTTTTTTGAGATTT
>JAUWNO010000216.1 GCA_030612605.1 Armatimonadota bacterium | reverse complement strand
TTTTTGTTAGTATTGGATTGCAATTTGATTTATTTGAAATTGATGCTCATCCGGTTTATGTTATTGTCTTTGTTTTATTGGCAATTATTGGTAAGATGATCGGCTGCGGATTGGGTGCGAAACTTACTAACTTCGATATGACGCGTTCATTTCGGGTTGGTGTGGGAATGATTCCGAGAGGAGAAGTTGCTTTGATTATTGCAAATATGGCGTTGGCAAAAGGTATAATCTCAACCAATATTATTTCAGCTACAATACTGATGGTGATAATCAGTGCAATTGGAACACCATTATTATTGAAATTCGGTTTTACAAAGCTGAAGCGTAAGACTTTTTAGAGGAGTGCGATAATGTGGAAAGAGATACTTGATAAAGAGTTAATTATAATAGATCCTGAAATCAGTAGTAAAAAAGAACTTTTTGAAAAAATGGTAAATCATGTTTACAATCATGATTATATTGTGAATCAAAAGAAATTCCTGGAAGCACTTTGGAATCGGGAAGAAATGTCGAGCACAGAATTGATTTCCGAAGTTGCTTTCCCACATGCACGCAGTAAAGTTGTGGAAAAACTTTTTCTCTGTATCATCATAATTAAAGGAGGTATTGATTATCACAATCCTGAACTGGGACCTGCAAAAATTATTTTCTTTTTTGGTTCGTCTGATAAATATAACAAAATATATCTGCAATTATTAGCCAAATCATCAAGACTGCTGAAAGAACCGGATTTCCGTGCACAAATCTTAAAAGCTCAAACCAGAGATGAGATTTATGAAATTCTGATTGCTTATGATGAAGAAGAAACAGAAAGCAAAGAAGATGATAATTATCTTATGATCTTAACCTTGAATGATATAAATAAAATGAATGAAGTTCTTTCTTCGATGGTAGAAGTGGGAATCACAAATGCATCGATCGTGGACACGATTTCAATGGCAAAAAAACTCTCCTATGAAATGCCGCTTTTTGCAGGACTCAGTTATATGTCTCAGGGGAAATCAAAACGCTCAAACGTGATTATGTGCTATATTACCAGAAAAGATATTGCCCATAAACTTCGTTCCCTGCTCAAAAAAAATGGAGTTGATTTAGACAAAACCGGCACAGGATTTATTCAACTTGTAAAAGTTGATTCAATTATCGGCAATTTTGAAGAAGAAATTGATTTGTAATAAAGATGAAAAAAAAGAGACAATATAGTTTTCGTGAGGGAAGTCCTCTAACTTTCTGGGAAGCAATCCGCAGTGGTAAAGTTCTTAAATTTCTTTTAAAAGGTGAAATCCCGGAAAGATTCAGATCTCTCAAAAAAATAATTGAATATAACCGGAAATTCTTCTTCAGGAAAATCCTGAAAACTCCTTTCTTAGATTCAAATCCTGGTTCAGATGTCAGCATCCATTCTTTAGTTTGTCAGCAGGATGTAGAAATGTATCTTCTCGCCATAAAATCATTCCTGAGATTTTATGATAATATTGCTGTTTATGCTCACAGCGATGGTAGTTTGGATTCGTATGATATTTCCATCCTGAAAAAACATGTTAACAATATTTCTATCATAACCCGGGAAAATCCTTTGTGGAATGAATTCCTGGAACTAATTCAGAAAGATTACATTGAGAAAGGGATTGGCAACATAATCCTGATGAAACTTTTCTTCTCTCAATTCAGCGAAAAGAAAAAAATAATTACTTTGGATACTGATATTATTTTCCTGAAAAAACCGGAAATATTAATTGATTGGATCGAGAAAGAGCTCAACTGCAGTTATTACAATCAGGATAGATACGATACCCTGCGCGATGCTGAAGAACGAATAAAAATTGAATTTAAATTAGATAAATTACCGCTAAATTTTAATGCAGGATTTATCGCTCTTTACAACGATGTTACTCTTGATGAGATTATGAAATTTCTCCAAATTCAAGAAAAATATAAAGATACAAAGTTAACAAAAGGTGACCAGACCATCCAGCATCTGTTGCTTGCCACAAGAAATGCAAAACCTCTGGATAGAAAAAAATATGTAATTTTTTATGGTAAAAACTACACTCCTGAAACTGTAATGATCCACTTTCCCAACCAGAACAGGTTTGATAACAATATTTATCTGAAGCTTGCTAACCAAGTCTGTAAAGAACTAAAACTTTGAAGAATAATGAACAAGGAATATCGATTTTAGATTTACGAAGATCAATTCCCATTCTCGTTCCCAAAGCCCTCTTCGGGAATGTAAGAATTATATCGAACATGGAACAAGAAGAATAATGAACAAGGAACACCGATTTTAGATTTACGAAGATGCATTCCAACCATTGCGAAGGTTGATGTGGAAGAAATTCTCTGTTTGAAACCATTCGCAAGGTTTTCAATTTTCAATTATTTCTGTGTACTTATGTCACAAAAACATTTTTCTTGACTCAATTATTTAAAAAAATATTTATCGCTATTGGAGGTTCGATGAAGATATTTTCAATTTTAATTATACTTGCTTTTGCCTGCCTTTTATGGAGTGCAGAATATCGAATCAATCTCTCCTGGGACGAGTTTGAGGGTGAGTGCAACGGCTTTGTCAGCGGTACGATCGGAAGTGATTTTGGTTGTGTGAGTGGAGTCAATGATGAATCTGCTCTGGATGGAAAATTGATTTCAGTCGGAGAAGGACAAGCCATTGGTGCAATGCAATCTTTTATCATCAAATCGGATAATGGATATTTCTCGTTCTGGATAAAAGATAAATTTGCAGACCAGGAAATGAATGCAGATTTAACCCTGATTGCCAGAGCAAAACCGGTTGTGCAAATCTTTAAAAACAATAAACTTATCGAAGCTATTCAAATTCCTCAAGCACAGGGTTTAACCTGTAAAGTCTTTTCATTGGAAGCATATTCCGGTGAGGTGGACACTGAAATAAGGTTTTATCCTAAATCAAAAATTATTTTGGGAAAAGTGGTAAACGCTGTTTCCGGAGATGCACTTGCATATGTAAATGTAACAGCTACAAATAACATGAAAGAAACAGCAGTTTTTAAAACCGATGAAAACGGAATCTTCATTTTCGATGCTGACTTGGGAAAATATGATTTGTTCTTTTCAAAAGAAGGTTTTATCAGTGCTGAATCTTCTGCTCGCATGGGAATCGATGAAACTCCCCGCGAAATCATTTGTGCCATGTCACCGAAAGTAAAAGAGTTCCGCATTGTTCTAACCTGGGGAAGCCGTCCCAGAGATCTCGATGCTCATCTGAGCGGACCAAAACCATCTGGAGGAAATTTCCACATCTGGTACAGAAACAGAATTAAAATCGCAGGCAGAGATTTCTTAGATAGAGATGATACATCCAGTTACGGACCGGAAACAATCACGATTTACAAACCTGCAGTTGGCGACTATTATTATTCGGTTTACGATTATTCGAATAGAACCCAAAAAAAAAGTCAGAAACTATCGAGGAGCAATGCTCTTGTTCAGGTTTACGGTCAAAACAGACTTTTAGCAACTTTCAGGATTCCAGCAAATCTCAAAGGAAACTGCTGGCACGTTTTTAAGATTGACAAAAATCACGAAATTGTTCCAATTGATAAAGTTGATTTCGTGGCAAAAGAAAATAGTATTCAATAAAACAAGGAGGAAGTATGAGATCATTAAAGTTTATCGCAATTGTAATGGTGGTTCTATTATTGATTGTGGCTTGCGGAAAACAAGCAGGACCAAAAGGACCAAAGAAGATTTATTACCCGGATTGGTGGCAACTGCAGGATAATCCGGAATTTGTACAAACTTTTGGAATGGCAACAAAAGTTTCTCAGACAGTTTCTTATGATGCTGCTTATGCCAATGCCATGCTTCAGGCTGCACAATATGTGGAAGCTTATGTAAAAGGTATGGTGAAAAACTATGAAGAAGAAGCCGGTGTGGTTGATCCCACTGTTACTGCTTTGACCAGTAAAGTTGTAAAAGTGGTTTCAAATGCTAAATTCGCTAATGTCATGGTTACCAAGCAAGAAACTATTGTGGATGAAAACAATCGTTTCAAAACTTTTGTAAGAGTGAACATTCCTAAAGAAGCTGTGAACAAAAATTTGGTTGATAAGATCAAGAAAGAAGAAGCATTATACAATGCTTTCAAATCTTCACAAGCTTTCGATGAACTGGAAAAAGAAGTAGAAAAATACTAACAGGTAGAAAACAGATTATCTATCAGACGGCTTCGAAAGAAGCCGTCTGAAGGTTTATTTTACATTTTATATTTGCGTTAATAAGTGTAACTTTGTTGATAATAAATTCCCAAAAGTAATAAAATTATTAAAACAAAATCTTAACTTTGAAAAATATTATCATGTTTTGTCCCAAAATAAGTTATCTAACTGGAGGTTAAAGTGAAAATAAATAAAAAATTGATAATATTACACTTTATTGTATTTCTAATTTTAATAGTTTTAATAACAAGTTGTGCTAGCAATAACAAATACTCTGTTTATCAAAACGATTTAAAAAAATACTCTGAGTTAAAGGATGAAACCAAATTAAATGCCTATATATCAACCAGATTAAATGTATATATATCATTTGAAAGTTATGATCTAAATAAATATGGACATCATCCAAGTCTTGATGTTTTAAGATATCTAAGTCGTCATGAATTTAAGTATTTTGGGAGATATAAATCACTGCACCCCCTTTTTAATATAAGCTCTAAAAAAGAATTCGATTTAATTATTATACCGGTAATAAAAGGATATTCAGAAGAGA
>JAUWNO010000056.1 GCA_030612605.1 Armatimonadota bacterium | reverse complement strand
AATAATGAGAAAAAATCATAAAATCCAATTATTCAACTCATCCCCTAACCCCTTCTCTTGCAAAGAGAAGGGGAAAACGAAGTCATCCCTCTTTTTGAAGAGAGGGACCGAGGGTGAGTTAGAAATTGAATTATGCAGAACTCTTTAAAAATAAATAAAAAGGGAGGTAACAATGAAAAAGCAAATTATCTTTTTCATATTTGCATTTGTGCTGATAGCATCAGCACTCAATTCAGAGGAAGTGAGAGGTCTTACAAATAAAGAACTCTTTTCCGAAAAACTGGAGGTCATCGGTAAAGCGAAAATTTATTCACCACAGATTATGAAAACCGAGAAAACCACTACGGATGAAACCAGAGAAAATTGGCTGCTTTTGGATTCATTCGATTTCGATTCATTTATTCAACCAGGCAAACATCTTGGAGTATTTTTTGACAACACTGACCAAACTATCGAGATGATATCAAACTTTGAAACGCTTGTACCAGATGCAGTGGAAGCGATTGATAGAGCTCCTTTGTGGCTTAGACCAGCATTGGAATGCACTTTACTGCAGCTTGCATCGGATATACAACAGGAATGGGCAGATGTTATCAATGAAGCCTGGGATCCTTACATTGATGAGATCGCTTATTGCATTGCTCATTCTTCTGCTGCTTATCTTTCATCGATATACAGTTACCCGGAAATCATCACGGAAAATGTAATTTACATGTATATTGCAGATATGCAACTGGATTATGTAGAGATCGTAGATTATGGAACATCAACCAATGACGAGAACTATTATTCCACTACTTTATATTGGAAGATAGACGAAAATGGCAATCTGGTGCAGATGGAAGTACCAAAAGAAATTTATTATATGTATCTTGTTCATCATAAAATAACAGATGAAATCCCAGCGTTCATCGATCCTGATGTCATCGAAAATAATGCTACTCATACAAATAATATCGTTGTACCTGGAGATGGTGTTTTCTGGAGGAATTTTCTTTTCAATTATTCAGATACAGATTATCCGCTTCTAAGAGATTGTTTATCTAATACTACTGTAACCTGGGATATCACCGGTAATACACCGGATGATGCGATTCACACCATCATGAACTGGATAAATGATTCTATGGTTTTCACTTCCAATGCTGAACGCCCGCATCAACCTGTTCGTATCTACAGGAAACATATTGGAAGGTGTGGGGAACATGCAGATATAACAGCAGCAGCCTGCCGTTCTGCTCTTATTCCCTGTACAAGTATTCTGGCAATTTCCAGTGATCACACCTGGAACGAGTTCTGGGATGAGGAATGGATTCATTGGGAGCCGGTAAATAATTCCATAAATAATCCGCTGGTTTATGAAAATGGCTGGGGTTGGAATTTCTTTTCTGTATTTGAAATTAAAAGTAATGGTTATCTCACACCTGTTACTGGCACCTATTCTGAAGGAACCTCAACAATCATTATTTATGCTTTGGATATTAATGGTGATCCGATCGATGGAGCAAAAATTACACTTAAAGTACCAGGTTGGGATAATTGGGGTTATACGGATAAAGAAGGAAAATATACTTTTATTGTTGGAGAAGGAAGAACATATTATGCTCGCATGGATTCCGAAATTGGAAATGATCCAATAAATACCAGCCAGGTCTATGAGATTGTAACGAATAGTGTTAACGGACAAACCTACACGTATTCCATGAATGCTGCCGGCACAATGTCGGAAGTTTTATACTCTTCTGTACCCACTCCAAATGATGATGTTGATGATTATCAATTGGTTGTGGATTTCACAGTTCCAGAGCAGGTAATCAGCGGTGCAATAATTATGGATGATCTGGATGGAACAGACTTCTACAATGCTATTGATGATGGCATAATCAACTTTTTTATGACAGATATTGTGAATTATGCGATTTATTCAAATGAGCAGTTGTTCGATACATTCAATGAGTTGATAGGTGTTGAAGATGGAGAAGTGACCTTTGATATTCCAGTTGATGAATCATGGTATGGTTTCTTTGATAATGGTTTTAGTTTGAACAATCCGCAATATGTTACTGGCTGTGCAAGCTTATATGAATATGAAGAAACATCTACAGATGATGATATCGTTGTCAGTTCAAATAAACTTATCGGAAATTATCCCAATCCATTCAATCCTGAAACAACTATCTATTTCTCCTTAAACACCGAAAACATTGAAAATAACAAACTGTTAATTTACAATTTAAAAGGACAGCAGGTGAAACAATATTCAATATTCCCCGAACAGTCGCAAGCTCCTTACGGGGCAGGCAATAATCAATCTTCAATTGTGTGGGATGGAAAAGATGATAATGAGAATGCAGTCTCTTCAGGTGTTTATTTCTATAAATTGCAAACAGGAAATTACTCTGCAGTGAAGAAAATGATCCTGATGAAATAGGATGATAATAGCCTTGCAATGTATTGCATCATTGCAGGGCTTTTCTTATAAGATAGAACGCAGATGACACTGATAAAGTTAATTTTCACAGATTGGACTCGACTTCAATCCGGCAACCGCCTGATGGAGTTGAGAACAATCAAATCTAGTTGGAGAATGAATATCCAATGTCGAACCCCGGTATAATAAAAAAAAGAATATTATACGGGGCAAGCAAGGAATTTCCAATGATGAAGTTAAAATTCTCCGTGAACTCTGTAGTTTAAAAATTGTTCGTTACTAAAGGAAGGAAAATTGAAAAAAGATAAATCAATTGCAATTTTTAAACAGAAACTTGTCAGAAGGCATTGGGATGAAGATAAAGAACTCTGGTATTTTTCGATTATTGATGTTATAACAATTTTGACAGATAGTAATAGACCACGGCGATATTGGAACGATCTTAAAACCAAGCTGAAACAAGAGGGAAGCGAACTGTCCGATAAAATCGGACACTTGAAGATGAAAGCTCAAGACGGCAGAATGCGGTTAACAGATGTCGCTGATACTGAAACACTTTTACGTTTAATCCAATCCATTCCTTCACCTAAAGCAGAACCTTTCAAACTCTGGTTAGCAAAAGTTGGATATGAAAGGATGGAAGAAACGGATGATCCTGAGAAAAAAGAATATCCAATATCGAACACGAAATTTCCAATAATGAAGGAAAAACTCCGTGCTCTCCGTGAACTCTGTGGTTAAATAAAAAGGAAAATATGAAAAATCAAATTCAACTGGTTCTCAAAGATAACATCTTTGATGTTCAAGGTGAGAAAATAGAGGGAAGTGCATTAAGTTTCCTCAATATAAAAACTGGTAAGATCAAAACCGGGAAAATATTCAATATTACCTACGATTTGAGTAAAGAGGATATTCAGAAATTTGCTAATCTCGGTTTGAAGGACGAGATAATCCACGATGTTTATATTAATTCTTTCTACAAAAATTCGTTTTACAAATCGTTTATTCTTGTTTCCAAACTTCCCGGAGTTACCGATGATGAAGGCGTTTCTGCTCAAAAAACATTGAATGATATTCTGGATTTGAGTCTGGATACGAACACACAACATATTTTTACAGATGATATTTATCTCATTGAAAAACAGCTACCGAATGATACTCTGAGAACTCTGGCTGAAAAACTTTTGGGAAACAAACTCATTCATCATTTTGAATATGGAAAATTTACAGGAAAGATAGAGTATATTCCCGAAGTTCGGATTGAACAAAATAACGAATCCGAAACGATTGATTTGAATGTGACTGATGATGAATTGCTAAAGATTTCTAAGGATAGATTATTGTCTCTGAATTTGGAAGAAATGAAAGCGATTCAATCTTATTTTTCAGATGAGAAAGTTAAAGAGATTCGGAAGGCAAATGGTCTTCCTGAAAATCCTACTGATTGTGAATTGGAAGTGCTGGCTCAAACCTGGAGTGAGCATTGTAAACACAAAGAATTTGCAGCGATGATTCATTATAAAAACCTGGAAACTGGTGAAGAAGAAATAATCGATTCTCTATTCAAAACATACATTCGTAAATCAACGGAGATTATTCGTGAAAGATTGAAAAAAGCTGGAAACAACTGGCTCTTGAAGATATTTACGGATAATGCAGGAGTAGTGAAAATCAATGATGAATCGGTATTTGTGTGGAAGGTGGAAACTCACAATTCACCTTCTGCGATAGATCCTTATGGTGGTGCGATTACCGGAATTCTGGGAAATAATCGTGATCCTCTTGGAACTGGAATTGGTGGTGGGAAACTGCTTTTCAATACAAATGTTCTCTGCTTCGGTCCTCCGGATTATAACAAAGAACTTCTTCCGGGGCAGCTTCATCCAAAAAGGATTTTTGAAGGAGTGCGTCACGGAATTGAGGATGGTGGAAATAAATCAGGAATTCCCACTGTGAACGGCTCGATCATTTTTGATGATCGCTACAGCGGCAAGCCGCTTGTTTATTGCGGAACTGGTGGAGTGATGCCATACAAATTTGCTGGAGTTAATTCCTGGGAAAAACCAATCGATGACGGTGATCTGATAATTATGGCAGGAGGAAGAGTGGGCAAAGACGGGATTCACGGAGCCACGTTCTCTTCCGCAGAAATAGATGAACATTCTCCGCAATCAGCCGTTCAGATCGGAAGTCCCATAACGCAGAAACTGCTTTCGGATTTTATGCAGGAAGCAGTTAAACAAGGTTTGATAAAATGTTCCACAGATAATGGTGCAGGAGGTTTATCTTCTTCTGTTGGAGAGCTTGCACAGATAAGCGGTGGAGCGGAAATCCTTCTGGGAAAAGTTCCCCTGAAATATGCCAATCTGAAACCATGGGAAATCTTCGTTTCAGAATCACAGGAAAGAATGACTTTTGTGGTTGAAGAAGATAAAAAAGAAGCTCTTTTTGAACTGGCAAAAGAGCGTGAAGTAGAGCTTTCAGATATTGGAAAATTCACTTCAACAGGTTTTATCGATGTACGATATGACAATGAAAAAGTTATTTTATTGGAAATGGATTTTCTGCATAATGGAGTTCCCAGAAAGTATATGAAAGCCGAGTGGAAAAAACCTGAACTTTCCGAACCTGAACTTCCTTCAAACCTTGATTATAATGAAATTTTGTTAAAGCTTATGGGAAGCTACAATATCTGCTCTCGTGAAAATGTGATTCGTCAATATGATCACGAAGTGAAAGGAAAAACAATCATCAAACCTTTGATGGGAGAAAACGGGAAATCTCCGCAGGATGCTGCTGTAATGAGATTGAATTTTGACAGCTTTGAAGGCATTGCGATCTCAAATGGAATCTGTCCGAAATTTGGTGATATCGATGCTTACGAAATGAGTGCCGGAGCTTTTGATGAAGCGATTCGACAGATAATATCCGTCGGAGGAAAGTTTCCCGATATAAATGATAAAACGAACAGATTCTGGACAGTGAACGATAACTTCTGCGTTCCCGATTCTGCATTTGATGAGGAAAATAATCCAAATGGGAAACAGAAACTGGCAAAACTCGTTCAAATGAATAAAGCACTTTTTGATATGTCTGTGTTTTATAATATTCCGATGACTTCCGGCAAAGACAGTATGAAGAATGATTTCAAAGCTGGGAAGGTAAAGATTTCCGTACCGCCCACGATTCTGTATTCGATGGTTGCTAAGCTTTCTGATGTGAGAAAAACTATAACCAGCAACTTCAAAGCGAAAGTTGACCTGATATACATTCTGGGAAAAACTTACAATGAACTCGGTGCTTCTGAATTCTATAAATTGTTCGACAAACTTGGAGCAAACGTTCCGAAAGTTAGAAAAGAAAATGCAAAAAGATTGTATGAAAAGCTCATTAAAGCAAATGAGCAAAACTTAATTGAATCCTGCCACGATCTTTCTGACGGCGGAATGGTGGTTGCTGTTTGCGAAAGTGCGATCGGAACTGAATTCGGAGTGGAATTGGATGTTTCTGAATATAAAGATTTGAGTCTGAATGCAATACTTTTCTCCGAAACCCATTCACGGTTTGTGGTTAGTATAAAACCTGAAAAGAAAGGAAAGTTTGAGAAATTATTAAAAGAAGATTGTATGTTGATTGGTAAAGTAACTTCTGATAAAAAGATGAAAATTAATTTTAAAGAAGAATGTGTTTTTGATGTTGAAATAGAAAAATTGCAGAGAGCGTGGGAGAAGGGATTAACATAATGCAAACGTACCTGTTACGTGAAAAATTTATGAGGTTAAAATGGATAATAAATTAGTTGTCTTCATCGAAGAATATGAATTTCTAACTTCTTTTTCTTGTGGTGATTTATCTGTAGATGAAATGCAGATTTCTCTAAAATATTCTAACGTTTTCCCACATAAAATTACGGGTAAAATTACTGGTAACGTAGAAAAATACAACGAATTTGTTCCATTATTAAATAATAGGTTAAAAAACAATACGCTTACATTTAATTCATCAAGTATAAAAAACCAACAAATGGTTTTCTCGAGTAATGATATTAGGTTCTCCAAAATTACTTACCCTTATGGATATCCGCCAAATATATCATTTGATATCGGACAATTGGAATTACGAAGTCTTCAAATTACCGAAAATATTCCGAAAAATGAAGATAGAACTATTTCCTATTATTTGGTTGGACCTAAAAGAATATGGAATTTCATATACACTATTGTAAAAGACAATAAAATCTTACCAAAAAATAATACGCAAATTGAAATTGATGAAGACTTGCCATTTGATATAGAATTAGAAATAATCGAATTTAAGAAATCAGATGAAAATAATGAAAACCTCACTTATAAGTATGAAGTTATGTCTTTAACATTTAAAACAAAGAAAACTCAAAAACGTATTTCTGATGATGAGTTATTAAAATTATGCACTAGTTATGTTGGTGATATTTTATTATTAGTATCATTTATAGGTAGAAAACGAATAGAGTGGTTTTGTTACAATTTTTCTTCTACTGGTAAATTAACAACATTTATTAAAAAGGATCAAAAAATAGATAATTCCGAACCTGATTTAGATAATGGTATTATTGGTGATTTTAATACTATGAAATTCATTAAAACGTGCTTGCCTATATTTAGAAAGAAAATAAATGAAAAATTTGATTTAACAACGGTATTAAGATATTATTTATCAAGTCTTGATATGCCATATTTAGAAGCTGAGTTTTCGTCCTTGTTTACTTCTTTAGAATATATAAAAACTTTATATGTTCATAGAGAAAAAAAGAAGAAAATTATTAGTAGGAGTTTGTTTGAGAGACTTCGGAAAAATCTAACTTGTAATTTAGAAAATTTTCAAAAAGATAACTCGAAATTATCAATTTACTTAATGGAAGAAATTATCAAGAAACTATCTGAACTTAACAGATTCTCAATTTCAACAATTATTAGGGAATTATGTTTATCGTATGACATATTGATGGAGTCACTTTACCCAAATAATACAAAAATAACATTATTTGAAACAAGGAATCAATTAATTCATGAATCTAGTAATATCGACATCGAATTTTTGCTTAAAGAATATTACAGGCTACGTTTGATTATAGAAATGTTAATTCTAAAAATAATGAACTGGGAAGATTTTAATAAATTAAATAATAGTTATGAGATGAAGTTAGTTACTGAAGGCAATAATCAAAACCAATCATTAAATAATATTATTGAAAAAGACAAAAAAAAGCAAGAGAATCCCAAGTCTGATGATGTGCTTGGAAAAAAGGATAAATATGAATAAAGTTAAAGCTTTAATTATCACCGGATACGGCATAAATTGCGAAGAAGAAATGGCAGCTGCTTACAGACTTGCAGGTGCTGAAGAAGAAATAGTTCATCTAAATGATATCTTCCTGGGAAAATGCTCGATCCACGATTATGATATTTTGAATTTTCCCGGTGGATTCTCTTTTGGTGATGATCTGGGTTCAGGTAAAGTTCTTTCCAACAAAATGAAGTTCAAAAAGTTAAAATCCGGAAAATTGTTCTTCGATGATATAAAAGATTTTCTAAGTGAAGGGAAATTCATTCTTGGTGTTTGTAATGGCTTCCAATTTCTGGTAAAAATGGGACTTTTGCCGAATACAAATGGCAAATTTGAACAGGAAGTTACTCTTACGGGAAATAATTCGGGAAAATTTGAAGATAGATGGGTTTACTGTAAATTGAATGAGAATAGCAAAAATCCCTTCCTGAAAGGAATTGATAAGATTTACCTTCCTGTTCGACACGGCGAAGGGAAACTGATAATTAAGAATGAAAGAATTAAAAATGAAATATTAGAAAAGAATCTAAATTGTCTAACCTATTGTGATAAAGAAGGTAAAAAAACTTCCGAGTATCCAATGAATCCTAACGGTTCCGAACTTAATTGTGCAGGACTTACGGACGAAACGGGAAGAGTTTTTGGTTTAATGCCGCATCCCGAAGCTTTCCTCAGTTTATACAATCATCCGAACTGGTCGCAGATGAAAAGAAATGATCCGAAAATCAGTGAAGATGGGGAAGGATTGAAAATATTTAAGAATATTGTGGAATATATTCTTCGCAAAGACGCAAAGAACGCAAAGTGAACCTCATATTTTTATAGCTGTTTTTTAAAAGGTAAATAAATTTGAAGATTGAAATTATTGGAACGGAATCATTAGGAGTGCGAGGATTAAGCTGTTTTATTATCATGGATAACCGTAAAATACTTATTGATCCGGGAGTTGCATTGGGATATAAAAGACACGGTCTTCTTCCTCATCCTTTGCAGGTTGCTGTTGGTGAAAAAGTTCAGCAAAAACTATCCAATTTGTGGCAGCAAGCTTCTGATATTGTTATCAGCCATTTTCATGGAGATCATGTTCCTTTGGAAGATGCAAATCCTTATCAACTTAAATTGAAGAAACTTCCAAAATTGAGTTCAAACGTAAAAATCTGGTCAAAAAATATTTCTCATCTTTCCGAATTGGAAAGGAAAAGATTTGATTCCTTTTCTTTTTTTTTGAATGAAAAACCAATTGCTGCTGAAGGAATTAGTGATGCTCAGATTTCTTTTTCAAAAGCAGTTCCTCATGGTGTAGCAGATATAAATTCAGATTTTGTAATGATGACTCGGATCAAGGATGATTTTACTTTTGTTCATACTTCTGATATTCAACTTTTGAATGATATTTCAATTTCACAAATATTAAAATGGAAACCCGATATCGTTCTTGCCGGAGGTCCACCGCTTTATCTGGCGAATGTTCTTTCAAAATCTCAAATAAATAGAGCTTGGGAAAATGCTGTTAAATTAGCAAAAAATGTCAAAATGCTTATTCTCGATCATCATCTTTTAAGAAATAAAGAAGGAGAGAAATGGCTTCAAAAACTTTCGGAAAAAACTGAAAATAAAGTTATTTGTGCTGCTGATTTTATGCACAGACCCAGAATGTTATTGGAAGCCAATCGCAGTAAATTGTATGAGAAAATTCCTGTTCCGGAAAATTGGCATAAAAAATATGCAGCGGGAAATATAACTACTTCAGAATATGAATATTCAAAATTGACACTTTAGTATCTTATTTCTAATATTCGTGTTTTTTTTGGCAGAAAATCGTTAACACCAATGTTAAATATAAGAATTTTAAATTGTTTGTTTGGCATTTGAATATTGAGATTTATTTGGATTTTGTTTTTTGAGATTT
>JAUWNO010000007.1 GCA_030612605.1 Armatimonadota bacterium | reverse complement strand
CTTTGATGGCAGCCGTTCTGGCAAACGGAGAGACCAACATATATGGTGCTGCTTCAGAACCGGATATTTCGAGTTTGATAGATTTCTTAATAAAAATGGGTGCGAGAATCCAAGGCAAGGGTACAAAACATCTGAAAATTATCGGCGTGAAAAAACTGGAATCTGCCGAAATGACGATGATGCCGGACAGAATCGAAGCAGGAACTTTTTTAATTGCTGCAGCTATTACAAAAAGTGACATCACTATTTCCAAATGCGAACCCTCTCACTTGGATGCATTGATGAAAAAACTGAGAACTGCTGGAGCAGATTTCGAGATTCGTAATAACGAAATAAAAATAATTTCTCCAAAACATATAAAATCTGTAGATGTAACCACAGAACCTTATCCGGGTTATCCTACAGATTTACAAGCTCAATTTATGGCTCTGATGACGCTGGCACACGGAGAATCTGTGATAACCGAAACTATTTTTCCTGATAGATTTATGCACGTTTCAGAACTTAACCGTCTGGATGCAGATATCAGAGTAAATAAAAATGTGGCAACCGTAAAAGGAGTGAAATCTCTCAGCGGTGCACAGGTAATGGCAACGGACCTGAGAGCGAGTGCAACCCTGGTTCTCGCTGGTCTTGCTGCTCAAGGTCAAACCGAAGTTTCCAGGATTTATCATATTGACAGAGGTTATGATAAGATCGAGGAAAAGCTGCGAAAACTGGGAGCTGATATAAAGAGAGTGAAAGAGTGATTGGGGGAATTGGTTGAATCGGTTGAATTGGTTGAATCGGTTGAATCGGTTGAATTGGTTGAATTGGTTGAATTGGTTGAATTGGTTGAATTGGTTGAATCGGTTGAAATAGTTGAATCAGTTTTTTATAAGAAAAAAATTTTTCGTGTATTTTCGTGTGTTTCGTGGGTTATTGAATCGGTTGAATTGGGAAAAGACCTTGCAATTGAATATTGTAAATTAACGCCAAAACCTGATTTCCCAAAGTTACAAAGGATATCGATACAGTTTGGATATCGTTACAGCTTGACGCCAAAACCTGATTCTCAATTTAATTTCAGCATCCATAAAACTCATTGACAAAACGAATAAAATTTGAGAGTTGATTATCTAATATATTTAGATTTTAATGTTTTGTAGGTGTTTTGAATACACCTACTCAAATAATAAATTAAAAAATTAGGAGTTTATTGAAATGAACACTATACTTATTGTTGATGATGAGAAATATTCTTTGGATATTCTTGCTGATTTTTTGAAAGATGAAGGGTATAATATTATTGAAGCAGATACGGGGAAAAAGGCTCTAAAGCTTGTTAAAAGCAATCCGCCGGAATTAGTTTTATTAGATTTAGTGATGCCCGAAATGGGTGGAATGGAGGTGCTGGAGAAGATCAAAAAAATTAATAGTGATATTAATGTAATTATTGTTACCCAATCCGGAGAAATAAGTGACGCAGTTTCTGCAATGAAATTAGGAGCCTTCGATTATGTTAGGAAGCCAATAAATGGTGATGAGTTATTACTGACAATTGAAAAAGCATTAAAAATTCAATATCTAAGCTGGGAAGTAAAAAGGCTGAGAAAAAAATTAGGTGAAGAAATTGACATAGTAAAGATGATGGGAGAGAGTTCTCAAATAAAGAAAGTCCTGAAGCAAGTTGAATTAATCGCTCCAACAAATATGAGTGTGATTATTCAAGGCAAAAGTGGAACGGGCAAAGAGGTTATTGCAAATCTAATCCATAAAAAAAGCCATAGAAAATATAAACCCTTTATTGCTATTGATTGTGGTGCTATTCCTGAAACGCTTATTGAAAGTGAATTATTTGGTTACGATATGGGAGCATTTACAGGTGCAAATAAAATAAAAGAAGGCAAATTTGAATTAGCAAATGAAGGAACATTATTTTTAGATGAAATTACAAATTTGCCAGCGAGTGCCCAGGCAAAATTTCTTCGAGCAATTGAAGAGAAAGAGATAACACATATTGGGGGTAAGAAATCTATTAGTATCGATGCAAGAATAATTGCAACAACGAATATTAATATTTTCGATGCTGTGAATCAGGGTGTATTCAGAGATGACTTATTTCATAGATTAAATGAATTTAGAATTATGCTTCCAACACTTATTGAGAGAAAAGAAGATATTCCAGTTTTAGCTAGAATATTTTTAGAGAAAGCAACAAAAGAACTTAAGAAAAACATTTATGATTTTACTCCTGATGCAATGAAACTTCTATTAAATTACTCTTGGCCCGGAAATGTGCGAGAGTTGAAGCATGCGGTAAAAAGAGCTGTGCTTTTGGAACAAAGTGATTATATCTCTTTTAATGTATTAGATTTGGAAATCTCTCAAATGCTCGATAATTCCAAAAATAACTCTTTGCAGACTCATATTAGGAAGATAATGGAAAAAGGTGCATCTTTACTTGATATAGAAAAAGAAATTTATAAAGATACTGAACGAGAAATAATAATAAAAATTTTAACAAAAGTAAAATTCAATAAGTCAAAAGCTGCAAAAATATTAGGTATCGATAGAAAAACACTACATTCTAAAATAAAGCTTTTAGATATTGAATTATAAAAAAACTCTTTTACTGAATTAAACTATTGCAGGTTCATCAGGCAACTATCTGATTTAAACAGCAGTGTAAAAGATTATTTGCCTGATATAATATTATTATAACTAAGTTCGATAGTAAAAATATGATATTTAATGATGGGTAATCGATTCCACCTTTTGTGGAAATAATTCCCCACTTTATAAATAATATTCTTTTTTTTATACCATCTAAAATACGAAAATAAACTTTGTTCACTTGCATAATTACTTACTGCTATATAAGTTATGCGATTCATTTAAATAAATCTCAGCAATTAATTTATTTTGGCATAACAAATGCATATTGCAAATGTTATGAAAAAGATATATAAAATATTTATCCTGGAAGATTCAGCTGTTCAAAGAGAGCAGATTTCGGAAGTTCTCAAACAAGATAACAGAAAGCTGATATTTGCTAACTCTATCAAACAAGCAAAGAAAATTTACAATAGCAATTGCTCTGATATAGACCTATTCATCATTGATCCAATACTTCCCGATGGTTTTGGATTGGATTTCCTTAAATATGTTAAAAAATCTTCATATTTTACTCCCGCCATTATTGATAGCAGTTTCATATCTTATAATATTAAAAACAATATCGAAGAACTCGGTATAGTTGCATCATTTGAAAAACCTTATGAACTTAATGAATTGAGTCAAACTATTATGAATTTATTCCATTACGAAAATTATGATAAAACGCAAGTAATGATGAGGAAGTGAAAATGTTAATGTCAAAAAAGAGTAATCTAAATCAATTAATATCGAAATCCGGCGAGCATAACAAATGCTCATTCCTGACTGCTAAAAAGCAGACAGATGAAATGTTAATTTCAAAAAAGAGTAATCTAAATCAATTAATATCGAAATCCGGCGAGCATAATAAATGCTCATTCCTGCCTGCTAAAAAGCAGACAGATGAAATGTTAACCCCAAAATATTTTTCTTAGGAGGAAAAATGAAAGCTTTAAGAATTTTTATCGTAGCAGTCCTTGTATTAGGACTAACAAGTGTGTTGATGGCAGAAAGTGGTGGCGCAGCTGCTACAGAGGAAATTGTAGGTGGTACTATACCTTTTAACGCTCAATGGACATTTACCGATGTATCTCAGCTAACCAAGTTAGCTGCTGCAAGTGAAGCAGAATATGATGCAGTAACAGACGGTGGTTTAATTGCAATCGCCGATATTCAAGTATGTTCAAATTTAGATGCAAATGATTCTCTTTCAGTTGCCGCTAAAGTTGGTAGTTGGACAGTACCAACCACCTATCATACTTATCCTACAAATGGTCACAAAAATTCAGTTGATGCAACTTCCGATTTTAAAATACTGGCTAATAACTTTGCCGGTGGTAATCTCACACATAGCGGAACTTTCAATGCTTATACTTTGTTAACAGATTCTGACCAAGAAATTATCAATTCTACCGCTACCGGAGCTACAGGTGTAGGAGTTGAAGGTGAATCTTTCGATATTGACTGCCAAGTCTTATTAGACTGGCTTACAGACCCCCCCGGCGCATACAGTATTACGATGACATTAACACTCTCTCAAGAAGCTGGTTTAGAATAGTTAAAGCATTAATAAAAGCGGAGTATATACTCCGCTTTTTTTTTATCTAACTTGACAATAAAATGAAAAATAATTTTAGGATAGTTCGTAGGAGTAATCTATGAATTGTATTAAAAATTATTTTAAAAAAAATTTAATATTATTTTTCGTTTTGGCTTTGGTTTTTAACTGCACACCTTTATTGGGAGTAAGCTGGTCAGTTATTCCAATGGGTTTTAATTTCAATCCAGCTCCGGGTGATACAATTACTAAAGTATTAACTGTACGAAATTCAGGTAATATTGAAGAAGAATTAGTAATTTATATTAGAGATATTCAGTATAATACAGAGGGTAATGGAAAAGAGCTTGAACCGGGCAATATAGATAGAGGAATGGCTAAATGGGCAAAGATTTATCCTGAAAAAATAATAATAAAAGGGGGAGAAAATAAACAGGTCAGATTTACATTAATAGTTCCCGAAAAAATTGAACCTGGTTCTTATTGGGCAAATATGTATGCAGAATCAGTTAATAATCCTACATTGATGTCAAAAAGTGAAGTAGAAGGAAAAATAGTTAGTATATTTTCAAATATCAGGTATAAAATAAATCTTAATACTACAATTAAAGGTGATATTATCAAAAGTGGTGAAATTACAAATGTGAAAGTAATCTTCAATGATAACGATACTACATTAGTAGTCAATACTACATTTGTAAATACAGGTAATCTTATACTTCGCTGTAAAGGAACAGTGGAAATAAGAGATGAAATGGGCGAAACTATAGAGACAATAAGTTTGGAAGGTTTTAAAACATATCCCGAATGTATAAGAATAATTAATAAAATAATGCCATCTTCACTAAAACCTGGAGAATATTCTGCACTGGTGGTAATTGATTATGGCGGTGAATTTTTAGTTGCCGGTGAGACCTTTTTTGAAATATCATCAGACTCGAGTTCAGAGGAGTGACCCAGTGAAATTAAAGAAAGATTTCACAGGTCAGGAAGCGACGCTGGACTTGAGACGGAATGGCAGAAGCATCCTGAACTTTAGACGCAAGAGCATTCAAAATCATCAGATTCGGAGCATTCTGAACTCCACTCTCCTTCGTCGTGTGAAGTCCAGTCTGCTATGATTTGAGACGGAACAGGAAAATGAATAAATTAAAAATTAAAAATTACAAATTAAAAACTATCTCTATATTTAGTTCTCTTTACCATCTAAAAAGAACATTTTTATTCATTTCTTTATTTTACTTTATCATCCTTAATCAGAATTTGTTATTAGCTGATGAGCGTGAAGTTATAACTCTTGAATATTCTGTTCCGGTAACACAGGAATTAACAATTGAAGGCAGAAAATCATTTCCTGAAATTTCTCAAGGTGATTATGATAGAGGATATATTGAATTAAAAGATGCGATTACGCTTCAAATCAGCAGCAACATTCCCTGGCAAGTAGTTATTTTTTCAAACCAGATAAATTTATATAAATCTCGCGGAAAATTCAAATCGGTTGATAATTTTCAATGTAGAATTGGCTCAGAACCTTATCAGTCCATTTCAAAAAATCCTGTTGTTATTATGGAAGGAAAAGGAGGAATAAAAGATCAGACAATTAAGCTTGATTATCGTATGAAGCTTGATTGGAATGATACTCCACCCGGAAAATGGGAATTCAAACCGGAATTCCGAATAGAACCTGAACACTCAGAGCAAAGTAAAATAAATTATCAACAATATTCTGAAAGCAGATTATTTTCAACAAGCAATGGCGTTACTTTCCCGATTATAACAGCAGAAGCTCTTGATAAAGGATATATTGATTCAAAAATATGTTTCAGATTATCGGATTTATGTAATCAAATAAGATCTGCTAATAAATCTGTTTCAGACGTTTTAATAACTTGTGATCAACCGTATTTTACACCTTACAAATCGAAGAAATCACATCGAGACCTTTTATGGAAATTGCATAACGAACCGGAAAGTAGATTCCGTCCAATTGATTTTCAAATGGCTATAATCCATTCCGGCGGTTCATTTCAAAATGTTGAATTAGATTTTCGCTTGATACTAAATTGGAAGGATACACCGGGAAATTATAGTTTTGAAAGCATTATTATGCTTGAAACTAAAAAAATAAACCAAAGTCTTAAAGAGAGAAAGGCAAATCATTTTATGGAGTAGTCGACTCCGTCGGCTGCATTCAAACAATAATCTGTGAAATTCACATATTCCTTTTTCTCTGCTTGTTGAAATAAATTTTTTCCGGGCAAATCCCTTTATTAATTTGACAGCTGCTTTATTAAATTACAAAATGAAATATGAAAATTTATATGAAAGAAAAACTATTCATTTTTATTACACTTTTTATTTTGATTTTATCGGCATTATCTCCGGCTGACAATTCCACACAAAACGAAATCACTGTTGAGCCGCCACAAACACGAACGATCGACCCCAATTCTTTTCCCACTTTTGTATTTTCTGTTTATAATAATTCTGCTGAATTGTTAAAACCGGATTTCAGAGTTTCTCTTCCCTGCAATTGGGAAATCATATCTTTTAAAAAACCATCTTTTATTGAGGCGGAAACCAAAGAAAGAGTTCGCATAACTTTTTCAATTCCAAAATATGCAAATGCAGATAGCACATACATTCTTGGTTTGATCACAGAATGGAAATCTTATTCTGATACATCTTTAGTTGAAATAAATATAAATCCCATATCTGCTTTCAAGCTGATAACATTCTTTGAAGACAAACAGGTATTTCCAGGACAAATAGATTCTATTAGTTATGTAATTCAAAATGAAGGAAATGTAACTGAAACTATCCAGCTTAAAGCTGAACTTCCTGAAAAATGGGATTTAATACAATTAGTTGATAAATTGAGCATTTTCCCTCAGGAGAAAAAAGTAATTGATCTGATATTCGAAGTTCCGGAGTTTGCAAAAGATGGAATGAAAGAAACCATTTGTTTAACAGCAACTTCGTCAAATACAAATAAAGAAGAAATAAAAAAAACAAATATTGTTGTAACAGAAATCATAGAGCGAAAAGTTCACAGGTCACTTTATCCCACAGCACCTATAAATGTTGGCTTTGTCATAAATGATATTAAAGAAGGGAATTATCCGGCAGTTTCTGTCTATACAAATACCGGATATGTAGATATGGGCAATTATTTATCCAGAATTGAATTAACAGAAAGATCGAGTTCTGTTCCCTATGACGAAACTCCTGATTATACCACAGAACGAATAAAATGGGAACTGTTATCTGAAAAATGGAATGTAGTTTTAGGTGATGTAAATGTTGATTGTGAGCCATTAATGAGTGCAACTGCCCCTTTATCCCAAGCAGGTTTTAAACCTTCTTATAAATCCGGTCGTGGTGGTCGGTTAAAATATATGTTTGAAAAAGCATATTTATCTTTTTTGTATGCAAAGGAAAGAAATTCTGACAAGAAAATTATTTCAGCTATAGGAGATTATTTACTTTCAGAAAAAATTGAGATTGCATCTTCATATTTAAAAGATGATGAAACAAATTTATTTGAATTCCGGGGCATATATAATACACAAAGAAATTCCTCTTTTGAGGTATTGAGTGGAGTCAGTAAATCAATTGGAAGTAAAGAATATTTACAGTTTGGTAGTGAAATAGGGGCAAGCTCAAGATGGAAATCTCTCAATTTATCGGGTCGTATCTATGGTGCAAACAATTCTTATGCAGGAGAAGACAAAGGTAAAATAGGTTCAGCGATAACTACTGGCTGGGAACCGTTTACATTTCTTTATCTTTGGAATTATTTGAATGCTTATAATATCGTTCATTCCTCAACAAAAGATTCCACTTCATTCGTAACTGATTTAAAAGCAAGAACCTTATTCCATTTTAGAAAGTTGCCTACTTTTAATTTTGGCATAAATTATCGCAGGGACAAGTATTCAGATGGCTTTGAATATGAAGAAAAAAAATTTGATTTTCGTATTCAAAAAAGTTTTAAATTTGGTACTCCAAGTATCTATTATTTAATTGAGAAATACGATAATCCTTATTTAGATAATGATGAAAAGAGAACTGAACTAACGGTTGGGTGGTTCTCTTATTTCCAATCTTCACGATTTAGTTTTAAATATAAGTTTCTTCGCAATGATTCCAGTCCGTGGGGATACGAAAGCAGGTTGGATTTTAGCCACAGATTTTTTGATTTCCAGTTAGGATTATTTACTGATTTTGGAAAGGAATGGTTCGAAAATGAAGATCAAGAATATACATTTAATAAAACATTTGAATTAGGATTTCATTCAAATTTTAATATGAAGATTTTTGGGATAAACTATAATGTCAGGTCTGAAATTGGCAAAGATTTTCAAGGTGATAAAAGTTGGAATTTTTCTATTTCATTATCAGCAGGAGGTTCTCGCAGCTTTTATTTACCTGTACCTGTTATAAAAACAAAAGGTCAAATAGTTGGAGATATTTTCATTGATAAAAATGGGAATGGAATCAGAGATATTGATGAACCGGGTATATCACAAATTATTGTATTTTTAGAACATCAGGATGCAATAACGGATGAAGATGGGAGATTTGAATTTTCAGCTATGGAACCCGGTGAATATCAATTTTCAATAGATATTTCTACATTACCCGCTTACCTGGCTCTTGAAGGAAAAGTCCCTAAAACTATTTCAATTCAAAAAGGGATCGTCAATTCAATTGAAATACCGGTTACATCTGTTTGCTCAATATCCGGTTCTGTTTATTTGGATAAGAACTCAAATGAAAAATTTGATTCTGGAGAAAAGGGGATTTCAACAATCAGGCTTATAATACAAAATGAAAAGAAGCAGGAATGGGAAGTTTATACAGACAGAGATGGTAGATTTAATGCAACAGATTTGCTCCCGGGAGTTTACACAATAAAAATTGATACAGATTGGCTACCCAGAAGAACTCTTTCCGGTAAAAAAGAATGGACTGTAATTCTAACTCCAAATGAACCGCATAAAAAAATAAATATCTCTACTATTAAAAAGAAATTGAGAATAAAAAAGACATTTATTGGACCTAAAAATTAGGATAACATTGAAGGAATCACAGAATTAACAACTTATAATCAACCGTTCTAATTGACATCATTATCACAAATAAAATTAATAACACAGATTTTTCGATATAGTCTGTGTTATTTTTTATAAAACAATGACGTCTTGTTTGTTTTTGTTAGAAGTTTTAAAGAGGAAACATGAAAATCGCAGTTGCTATGAGTGGCGGAGTTGATAGCTCGGTTGCAGCAGCTATTCTTTTGGAAGAAGGTCATGAGATAATTGGTGTGACCATGCGTCATTTTGATAATTCCGAATTTGGATTTGGTAAAAATGAAGGTTCCGAACTTGCTATTCAAGATGCGAAGCAAGTTTGCAGGCAACTGAATATCCGGCATTATGTTCTCGATATAACTAAAGAATTCAAGTCTATAGTTATCGCTGATTTCATAAAAGAATATTCAAAAGGCAGAACACCCAACCCATGCACACTTTGCAATCCAACCATAAAATGGGGTGTTTTCCTGAAAAAAGTATTAAAACTCGGAGTTAAAAAAATAGCTACAGGACATTATGTGAGATTGCTCTTTGAAAATGAAATTTATAATTTATTCAAATCCAAAGATGAAGATAGAGATCAAACATATATGTTGTGGAGATTGAATCAGCAACAGCTTTCCAAAACTCTTTTTCCTATTGCAGAGCACACCAAAAGGGAAATAAGAAAAATCGCTGATAAATTTGAACTGCCTGTTCACGATAAAGAAGACAGCCAGGAAATCTGTTTTATCAAAGGACATTATGAAGATTTTCTGAAAGATAAAATTAAGTTGAAAGAAGGAGATATTACTCTTCACGACGGTAAAATCATCGGAAAACATAAAGGTTTGCCATTGTACACAATTGGTCAACGCAAGGGTTTGAACACACCCTGGCATTCAGCTTTATATGTGTTGAAACTGGATGTGAAAAACAACATTGTCGTGGTCACCGATAATCCTGATGACCTTCTCTGTGACAGGTTTTCAATAAATCAAATAAATTGGATTTCAGGTTCTTTTCCTGAAGAGATAAAAAGTATTTCTGTCCAGATACGCTACAACAGCAAACCTGTTCCTGTTCAATCTTTAATTTCCAAAAATAACGAGATTCAGGTGAAACTAATATCATCAACCAGAGCAATCACTTCCGGACAATCTGCTGTGTTCTACAAAGGAAACCAGCTTCTCGGTGGAGGATTAATAGTATGAATAAACCCCCTTTTATTCCCCCTCCTCAGGGGGATTTATTGGGAAACTCAATCCGTTGAATCCGTGAAAATCCGCTTGCCAAGTCGTAGTTTTAACGAAGACTGGTGAGCAAAAAAAGGAATAAATATGAAAAAGATTCACCTCGTAGTAGGTGCCAGACCGAACTTTATGAAGATGGCTCCGCTTTTTAAAGAATTCGCAAAATTCCCCGAAGAATTTGAAGTTAAGTTGATCCATACAGGACAGCATTATGACGAACGAATGAGTAAGTTCTTCTTCGACGATCTGCAAATGCCTGTTCCCGACGAATACCTGGAAGTTGGCTCCGGAACTCATGGAGAGCAAACAGGCAAGATAATGGAGAGATATGAAGCAGTTCTGCTGAAAGATAAACCTGATCTGGTAATTGTTGCCGGAGATGTGAACAGCACTATTGCCTGTGCTCTTGATGCAGCAAAACTTCATATTCAGGTTGCACATCTCGAAGCCGGATTACGTAGTTTTGATAGAACAATGCCGGAAGAACTGAACAGGCTGATGACAGATGCGATTTCCGACTTTCTGCTCACACCATCTCCGGATGGAGATATGAATCTTCTTAAGGAAGGCATTTCCAAAGGAAAGATATATTTCGTGGGAAATATAATGATAGATTCGCTGGTTCAATATAAAGAAAAAGCCGGTAATTCTAATATTCTTGAAGAATATGGACTTAAACCTCATGAATTTGTTTTGATAACTTTGCACCGTCCTTCCAATGTCGATAATAAAGAAGGTTTCCTGAAAATCTTAAATGCATTTGAAGAGATATCTAAATCTATTAAACTGGTTTTTCCCATTCATCCCAGAGCAAAAAAGCAGATAAAAATCTTTGGTTTGAACGAGAAAGTAGAAAAAATGAAAAACCTGCTTCTTATTGATCCGATAGGATATTATGACTTTATTAAGCTAGAAATGGAAGCAAAATTTATTCTCACGGATTCCGGTGGAATACAGGAAGAAACTACCTTTTTTGGAATTCCCTGCCTTACTTTAAGACCGAACACAGAAAGACCCATCACAATCACAGAAGGGACAAATAAGCTGGTGAAACTCGAAACTGAAGACATCATAAAAGAAGCAAAAGAAATATTGAACGGTAAGACAAAAAAAGGAAAAATTCCCAAATTCTGGGATGGAAAAACCGCTGAAAGGATAGTAGAAATATTTAGGGAAAAATAATTTGGTTTTATTATGAGAAAAGAGTATGATTTTTCAAACTCAATAAAAAATCCTTACATAAAATATCTGAAAAAACAAGTTACATTACGTCTGGGAGTTGATGTTATCGACTACTTTAAAAAATTAGCCGAAGAAACAGGAATTCCTTATCAGAATCTTATTAACTTGTTTCTTCAAGATTGTGCAAAATCTCATAAAAAACTTAAGCTGAGTTTATAACATTCACTGGGAATTTTCCCTGATTCTGGGATGGAAAAACCGCTGAAAGGATAGTAGATATTTTTCGAAAAAAGTTGTAGCTCCATTTTCCTGTTCTGCCTTTCTCCTTCTCATTTTGATTTTGGCGTAGCTGTGTGAAGCTTAATTTCCGGTATTTTTAATTTGACACATAAAAAGTGAATTTGTTTTCTCTCTACGATTTTGTTAAAAAAAATAATTAAGAGGAGTATAATATGGATACTGTCTCGATTCTTACGGCAAATAGCCTTGGTAGAAATTTTATTCCTGAAGAGTACATTCCAAATGGAAAGGATGAGTATTATTATCGCAACATCCAGAATCCAAAATCAAAAGCAGAGTGGCGACACCTACGTTCGGATGAAGTGAACAGGCTTATAAAAAATAACAATACTTCCAGCAACTGGGACGAAATACTCGTTACAGATCAATTTGATCCCGGACAGATAAGCGATTCGGAATTTTTCGGGCTTATACGAATCGGCAGTGTACGAAATATAATTCTTGAACATCATGAGCTTAAGTTGCCGGTAGGCATTACAAACAGTACTATTATTTCTTGTGATATTGGAGATGATGTAGCAATTCATCATGTCCGATATTTATCACATTACATTATAGGAAATCGTTGCATACTTTCCAATATCGACGAAGTTCATACAACTAATCATGCAAAATTCGGCAATGGGATTATCAAAGAAGGTGAATCGGAAAAAGTGCGTATATGGCTGGATTTGATGAATGAAACCGGATGTCGTAAGATTTTACCTTTTGATAGTATGATAACTGCTGATGCTTATATTTGGGCAAAATATCGCGATGATGCAGCCTTGCAAGAAAGACTGAAAGAAATCACGCAAAACAGTTTTGATTCTCATCGTGGTTTTTACGGTTCGATAGGAAATCAGTGTGTGATAAAGAATTCCCGTATTCTCAAGGATGTCAAGGTGGGTTCACATTGTTACATTAAAGGTGCTAATAAACTTAAAAATCTTACTGTCAATTCTTCAGAAGCAGAACGTACCCAGATAGGAGAAGGAGTAGAATTAGTAAATGGGATAATCGGTTTTGGCTGCCATATTTTCTATGGATGTAAAGCAATACGATTTATTTTAGGTGATAATTCAAATCTTAAATACGGAGCACGGCTTATCAACTCATTTCTTGGAGATAATTCCACCATTTCCTGCTGTGAAATATTAAACAATCTCATCTTCCCTGCTCACGAACAGCATCATAACAATTCATTTCTTGTTGCATCTCTCGTGATGGGTCAAAGTAACATAGCAGCAGGTGCTACAATCGGTTCAAATCATAATAGCAGGGCAAACGATAATGAAATTCAAGCAGGGCGTGGATTCTGGCCGGGATTATGCACGAGTGTCAAGCATTCCTGTCGGTTCGCTTCTTTTGTACTTCTTTCCAAAGCAGCTTATCCTGCCGAACTTGATATACCGCTACCATTTTCACTTCTCAACAACAATGAAGCAAAAGATCAATTAGAAATTTTGCCGGCTTTCTGGTGGTTATACAATATGTATGCTCTGGCAAGAAATACCTGGAAGTTCATGAATCGTGATAAGCGTAGAAACAAGGTTCAAAATATTGAGTTTGATTCTCTGGCTCCTGATACTGTAGAAGAGATATTTTGTGCTCTTCGATTGTTGGAAATATGGACTGCTAAAGCCAGCTTACGAAACAAGGGTGATTCAACAGAAAATAAAGATGAGAAAGAACTCACCCAGATTGGACGCGAGCTTCTTTCAGGACCTGAAGAGCATGTAAACATTTTAGAAATTCTTGGTGAGAACATGGAAAAATCCAAGCGGAAAGTTGTGATTATAAAGGTGTATAAATCTTATCATGCCTATTGTGATATGCTTCATTATTATGGGATTAAGAATCTGATGGAATATATGAATGTAAATCCGGAAGCTGATCTTTCATCGATGTGTCAATCTTTGAAAGGAAAGCGTAAAAAAAAATGGGTAAACCTTGGAGGACAACTTATTTCTGAAGAAGATGTCGATCAAATGCGGGCTGATATTGGGTCCGGCAAACTGACTAAGTGGACAGAAATCCATCAAAGGTATGATACTCTTTGGGAAAAATATCCATCGGAAAAGCAAAAACATGCGTATGAAACACTCTGCGAAATACTTGGAACAGATATCCTTACAAAAGAGCAATGGGTATCAGCCTTAGATAAAGCGGAAGAAATCCAGGAATTTATCCGGGACCAGGTTTATGTTTCCCGGAAAAAGGATTTTGATAATCCGTTCCGTCAGGCAACCTACAGAAATTTGGCTGAGATGACTGCTGCGATTGGAACAATTGAAGACAACAGTTTTGTGAAACAAGTACGAAATGAAACAGAACATTTCAAGAAATTAATAGAAGAAATCAAAAAGAGAATTAGCAAGACCTGACTCGCAACGACTAAAAGGAGCGTGAGTTGGGAATTGCTGTATTGTCCTTATATGAAAGGTATTAAATAGTTTTGTAAATCATTAAGGTATTATAACATAAATCATGAAAATTAATTTCATAATATTGATAGACGTCATTGGTAATTTGAAATTGTAAAATTGCCGGATAATCAATAACCCACTCCTTTAGGTGTGGGACACAAGAGGTATAAAAGGATAATACGTCGTTCACGACGTTCTGACAAAGAAAAATAAACAGTAACTTTCCGAATCTTAGTTGGAAGAATTCCTGTGGTGGAAGCTTCGGAAAGGAAAAAAAGGAGAAAGTTTATGAATCTTAATGAAGTAAAATATTCAAAGTATGCATTAGTTCAAGAAATGATGGATACCATCGATGTAGTGAATAATTTTAATCCGAACCAGACAAAAGAAGTGGCAGAGAAAATTAAATCTGTTGGCAAACTGTTTCTCACAGGCGAAGGTTCCAGTCGAATCTTTCCAGCAAAAAATGCTATTCGTAAAGCTCTTACCTGGGGGCTGGATCTCAGTATTTTCACTGACGGTTCCCGTCAATCTGCCCAATATGATCTTTCCAAATTTGCTGTTTTCTGTGCATCAAATTCAGGGCGAACCAAAGAGGTTGTATTACTTGCGAAAAAGTTGGCTGAAATTTGTAATGAAAATCGTTTTGCTTTATCCGCTAACAAAGGAACCCTTCTGGAACAAGCTTGCAAAGAAACGTTTATTCTCACTTGTGGCTGGGAACAAGCAGTAGCAGCTACAAAGAGTGTGATTGAACAAGCTCTGTTTTATGAATCGATTCTCTGGTATATAAATAAGAAAAATACTGCAACAATATGTTCGGAATTGGCAGGAAAGATTGAAAAGGCACTGACAATGCAGATTGAACCGAGTATAATCGAAGCAGCAACTAAAGCTCCAACCATTTATTTTGCAGGTTATAATGATGGTGTAGCAGAAGAACTGACCCTCAAAACAAATGAAATCACCCGTAAAAAATCGGACTTTCTGGAAGGAACCTATGCTGTTCACGGCATTGAAGAAGTAATGGATAAAAACGATATTGTTTTTGTAATTGATCCGATCGATGATGAAATTGAAAAATTTCAGGATGTTCTGGTAAAAGGTGTTGGACTGACAGTAATAGCCATTGCTGATAGAGATACTCCTTTTATGACAATACGTGTTCCGGATGCCGGTGAGATGAATCCTTATGTATATTTAAGTGCAGGATGGAATTTATTAGTTGAAATCGGCTTGGCTTTGAATATAAATCTGGATAAACCGGAACGTGCACGAAAAGTGGGTAATGAGTTTATTGGATAACCGTTATGTATTACACTCGATACCACTTACTCCTTCCGTAGCAAGAGAAATTCAATATGTCGAGAATTTAATGTACTCAAGAAATTGTTATTTTTTAATAATATGATAAAATCACAGTAAATCATAAAATGTATTTATTTGAATAGTCAATATTCAATAGTAAATGATAAATTCCGGAGAGTTGCCGGAGCGGTTGAACGGGGCGGTCTCGAAAACCGTTGTTCCGATTATCGGAACCCAGGGTTCGAATCCCTGACTCTCCGCCAGATTAAAAAACTGCGAAAGCAGTTTTTTTGTTAATTAGTGAACTGGTTAATTTGTTGCTTGGCTTTATCGACCCTTCAACCGTCCCGGTTGAAGGAAAGGTTTGAGACGACCGCCCCGGTCGGAATATGATAAACTTGTTTTGAGAATTATGCAACACCGAGACGGTTTTAAAGAAACACTGTGAAGTAAATTGGTTAAATCGGACATATCTTTAAATATTTTTTCATAAAAAAAAGTGTGTCCTTTGGTATACAAATATTAATATGAATATTTTCTATTTTATGTTTTTATTCTTTTAATAAAATCAAGGCAAACCGCATAGAATCTACTAGAAAAATATTAAACCAAGGTAAATATCTTTATGAATAACTTGTTCAGTTTTACTAAGGATAACTAAACACAAATCTGTAATAAAAATTAATACTCTTATATTAATAAAAAAAGTATTTGACAGGAATAGTCGAAATTCAAAATATTTAGTAGAGGTTTTGTTCAAGAAATATAAAGTTAATTATGCAGAACTCATTAAATAAAATCAAATAATAGGAGGAAAAAAATGAGAAAAACTTTAGGTCTATTAGTAGTGCTGGTATTATTTTTAGCTGGTTGCAGCGACGACGGCACTCTCAAAATTACTAACGAGACACTTAGCCAGGTCGGGTTCACGATTAACGATGGAGCCGAGGAAATCCTTAACTCTGGAGACAGCTATTCAAAAAGCTGGAACTTATCTACAAGCATCTTTGGTAATGAAGAAGAAGATGTTACTATCGATTATGGTTTTGATGGTGTTCTATCTCATTCAGTAACAAAAACTGTGGAAGCTGGTTCAACTACAAAATTCGTAATAGAATCAGAAGATGGAACCTTATTAATTAACAACTTAACTTCAAGAGAAGTGTGGTTCACAATTGATAATGGCAATGTAATAGAACTCGACTCTGGTGAGAACTATGAAACAAGCTGGGAGTTACTTGAAGATGATATTATTAATGTTGATGTCGCTTATGAAGGTTTTCACGTTTTCTATGACGAAGTAGAAGAAACTATTGAAGCAGGAAATACAACAACGCTTCATATCAATGCTGATGGTGGTGCAATCGAAATCTGGAACAATTCTGCTGCATTTTATATTGAAGAGGTTTACATCACTACCAGCGATGATCCAAACTGGGGTGACAATCTGATAACTGTTCCAATCGGTCCCGGTGAATCTGTCACCTGGACAGTAACAGCCGGAGATTGGGATGTTCAAGTTAAGGATGATGAGGGAAATGTTTTTGAATTATTTGAGAATTATATTGCATTAGATGAAACCGTTATCTTCGAATACACAAGATTTAAGAGAGTTGATAAACCTGTCGGTGGAATGAAAACAGAAATTTACACAGGTACATCGAGAGAAGAATCTAAAATCGAGCGAAAAAGATAGTTGTTACAAAGTACAAACGGCGGTTCTTCACCGCCGTTTTTTTTTATCAATCGCTTCGCGAACCGGTCTGTAAGATTTTCTGTGAACCGAAATAATTCCATGTTCCGAGATCGCTTCCAGATGTTCCCTAGTTGGATATCCTTTATTTTTCTTAAAATTATAGACTGGGAATTTTTCATGAAGTTCTCTCATTATCCTATCACGAGTAACTTTTGCTAAAATTGAAGCGGCTGCAATCGATGCGTATTTGCTGTCACCTTTTATAATTGCCTGAGCAGAATGTTTCAATTTTTCCGGAAGCTGGTTACCATCAATTAAGCAGACTTCCGGTTTTACTTCAAGGTTTTCCACTGCTTTTTCCATTCCCAGAAAAGTAGCCTGTAGAATATTTA
>JAUWNO010000418.1 GCA_030612605.1 Armatimonadota bacterium | reverse complement strand
TTAATCTGTAAATCTTCATCTAATCTCAACCTGGCAATATTGTACGCCTGATAAGCCAGAGCCGCATATTCTGCAGAAGTCTGATGCCATAATACAGCCATTAACATGGATTCATCTTCGAGCTCAATTCCTTTACTGCTTTCTTCGCTTGCATAAATCGCAAGAAAAATAAAACTTAATACTATCAAAAAAATGATTCTCTTTTTCATCTGTTATCCTTTTTTTTCATTACTTTATTTTTGTCATTCCCGATTTTTGTCATTAATTTATTTTTGTCATTCCCGTTTTTTTTGTCATTCCCGCGAAAGCGGGAATCCACTGATTTTCTTTAATAATTTGAGTCTATCCATAAACTTGGGTTTTTCGACTCGTAAGGAACGACGAGTCGATAAAAAAAGTGCGTATTCAAGCTACCTCGAGTCGTCGTCGCAAGCTCCTTACAACTCGAAACGGCACTTTACGGATAAACAATAATTTTAGATTCCCGCTTTCGCGGGAATGACATAATATTTTAGCTGAGGAATGACATAATCTTTTTAATTGTGACATGCTAAAATATTATAAATATCCTCAAAGATATAACCAACGTGAATTCTATTTGTAAAATCGATTTTTTCTACATCTATTTCCAGAATTTTACCGCTGTGAAATCCAAATTTCATCACATCTTTCGCATAAGAATTGTACCAGAAACCCAAAGCTTCGATTTCGCTTTTGCTCCAGCCACCTTCAATTTCCATTTCCCGTCCACGCTGTTAAATGCGGTTCCAGGCAAATTCCGGTTTACCTTTTAAGATAATCATCAAATCAGCAGATGGCAGCTCATCACAAACTTTCTTAAATCTCGTTGTAAGAGAATCCAGTTCATTTCTTTTCAGATAATCATCTCTCAGAAATTGATAGCAGAAAATCAGCAAGTCTTCAGGAATAGTTCGGTCCATCACACAACTGCATTTTGAGTTTTTTCCTTCCTTATGAAGTTCAACTCTCATCTTAAGGAAATGTAATTGAAGTTCATAACAATATGTTGCTTTATCTGCCAGGAATTTTTCTAAAAGAGGATTTTCTTCGGGATTTTCGTAAAGAGCTTTAATATTCAAACTTCTTTCCATAATCGCTGCGAGTGTAGATTTTCCCAGACCTACATTCCCTGCCACAGTAATTAATTTTGGAGTCTTCTTTAAAAATTGTTCCAACTTTCTTTCAGCATCAATAGCTCTTAAGGTTGCGGCAGTTTCCGGCAAAGTTACCCATTTACTGATTCCCGGGGTTGCCACTCTGATATCCAGCTCTTTTATTTTATCTGCAATCCTGGAGATTACATCGAATAAAAAATCTTTGATCGGAGTATCGATATTAGCATCAATAGTCAGAACAGGACAATTCACGTGACGGGAAATAAATTTTTCGTAAAGTTCATTTAGAAGAGAAAGATAATTAGCTGGAATCGTGGTCTCGCTTTTTCTTCCCCGCTCTTTTATTCTTTGTAGGAGGATTGGAACTTCGGCTTTCAAATAAACAATTAAATCCGGTTCAGGGATTTTTTCGGTCATCAGGTTATATGTGCGTTGATAAGCTAAAAATTCTTCTTCGCTCATATTTCCCAGAATTTTCTGAGCCAGACCGAAAATAAAATAATCTTCGGGCAGAGTCCTGTCTTCTAAGATCACTCCCTTGCAACCCTCGATCTTCAATTGTCTATCCAACCTGCCATTAAAGAATTCTATTTGAGCCATAAAGGCATTTTCAACAGGATTTTTATAGAAAGCATCGAGCACTTTAGGATTGAATTTTTCTTTGAAAGCAAATACTTTTTCATCACCTGTTCTATCAGGAATTGTGCTCAGTAAGATTTCATTCAAAGGAAAGGTACTTGCCGCATCTACCAAGGTAGATTTTCCCACACCGATATTACCCACAATTCCAATTCTTAGATGTTCCATTTCAAATCCTATTTATGTGTTTTTCTGCAAAGGATTATTTTTCATTTTCTAACTCAGGTCCCTCTCTTTATCACAAGAGAGGGATGACTTCTTGCTATTTTTTTATTTCTTCATGCTTTTCTTATGTTCCTTCTCTTTGGAATATCTTTCATATTTTCATCAAAAAGAGAAGGACAGCAGGATGAGTTTACGGACAGACACTATTTATGTAACTTTCTCTGCCAAATCGAGATTAGCGACCAAGCTGGTCACTTCACTATTTTTCAAAAAGTTCAAATTCTTCCATTTTTGTATAATATTTTTCAAACTGCAAATATGAAAGAGGAATAGTTACCAGCAAACCAAGACCTACAATAGCTGCTCCTAAAATATTAACTAAAACAATTCTGATAGCCAGAAAAAACTGCTGCCAACGGGTTTCTTTTCCAGCTTTATAACTCACAATAATTGCCTTTATCGGATTCATGGATTTGCGGATCATCAAAACAGGAG
>JAUWNO010000580.1 GCA_030612605.1 Armatimonadota bacterium | reverse complement strand
AAAATGATTATTAATTACAAAAATTTTTTCTGTATTCCAGGATAATGCCAGAACCAATGGAGACCTTGGAAATGGACGCCACCAGGTTTCAAAATCGTTAAGAATTTCATAAATGCTATCACAAACAACCGTACTCTCATTGTATATATATGCCAGATTAACATCATACGATGCTCCTATTGCCCGGTATCCATCCCAAATATAAAGTGAATCTTTTTCGTTCAACTGGGAAATTACATAATCAAAATAGCTGCTGCTTTCGATCTCCTGCAAAGCAAACACATCAGCATTAATGGTCATAATAACCTGAACTACATAATTCGCAGTTGTTATATTCATTTTAGGAAAGTTCTGGATATTCCAAGTAACAACTTCGAAAGTAGAGTCTGAACCAAAAAAAAGGTCATCCATTGTGATTTCCTGGGGAGGATTTGTGGAGACGTTATTTCCGCAGGAAAAACACAACAATCCTGCAAAACAAAAGAACAGTATTTTTTTCATTTCTGGCTTTCCAGCTTTGAAATCAGGTTTGCTGCAATTAGTAAGTCTTTCACAATAAAATCCGGCTGATATTCCCAGCTTTTTCTATCATTGAGAAATTCTTTTTCTCCAAAACCTGTGAAAACCAGAATAGTAATCAAACCTGCTCGTTTCCCAAAAGCTATATCAGTATATTTATCACCGATCATATAAGATTTTTTTATTTCAAATTTATATTTTTCATGAGCTTTTTTGAACATTCCAATCTGCGGTTTTCTATCTTCATGAAACATATTATACGGCTCAATTTTTCCTTTTATATGATATGGAGAAAAGAAAATCTCATCTATTTTTGCGTTTTTTTCTCTTAATAAGAAATTCATTTTTTTATGAATTTTATTCAGGTCTTCTAATGAATAATAACCTCTGGCAATACCGGATTGATTTGTTACAATAAAAACGAGGAAGTCCATATTATTCAAAATTGAAATTGCTTCTGCTGCAAAAGGGTACAGTTCAAAATCGTGCGGATTATTGACGTAACCATTGATATCAATATTAATCGTGCCGTCTCTATCTAAAAAAATTGCTTTTCTCAACCTTATTCCCTGTTTTCTATCATTTATGGACAAACAGAGATTATCGCCTGATAATCTCTGCGTTATTATAATCTAACGATTACTTATTCAATTAATTATTAAAGAAAGCTTCTAATCTATCGATTTTGTAAAGCAATTACAGCACTTTCGATATCATCATAAAAATCGATAATTTTGTATGCTTGAGTGATCTCAAAGACCATTCTCGGTTTCGGTTGCGGATTGACCACACAAAGCATACCATCCATCTCGGAAAGGTATTTCACAAAATTAATGATCGTACCCAAGCCGGTGCTATCAAGAAACTTCAGTTCAGAAAGATCCAGAACGAACAGAACTGTTTCTTTTAGATACGTATGAAATTTCTTGGTTAATTCGCGGACGTTGTAGGCATCCAAATCACCAATAATTTTGATAACTCCAATTCCTTCTTCAATCCTGTACTCAATAGTCATATTAATCTCCCTAATATTTTTT
>JAUWNO010000542.1 GCA_030612605.1 Armatimonadota bacterium | reverse complement strand
AAGGAAGACAATGTTTATACCGGATGCTAACTTTGGGGTATATCTTTTAAGTAGCAAGTATCATGTTGGATTTTCGGTAGCTCAACTTTTTCAATCTTATCTGAAAGTTGGTAATGCCGGATTGAGTGATTACAGAATGTTACGACATTACTATTTATCAGGCGGATATGTTTTTCCGCTTCAAAATCAATTTACTCTGGAACCTTCCATTTTAATTAAAACCACTGAAGAATTATTATACCAGATTGATTTTAATGCAAAGGTTCAATATAAGGAGGATTATTGGGTCGGTTTATCTTACCGGACAGCGGGAGCAGTGATTCTTTTAGCCGGCGTCAGACTGGATAAATTTTATTTTGGGTATGCCTTTGATTATACATTGTCAAGTATAATGAAACACACCCTGGGATCTCATGAATTCATGATGGCTGTGAAGTTTGGGGATTCTGCCCGCAGATTCCGTTGGCTTGACAGGTATTAAAGAAGTGCCTGAAGTTATAACTTCTTCTCAACTTTAGGTTCAATAATGTTACTGAACAGATCGATTTTATCTTTATGAATAAATAGAATGTCATCTTCAGTTTTTTTCTCAATTTCATTTAAAGAAAACAATTTCCCATTTTCTAAAATAAAAACATAAAATCCAATATTTGAAAGATATTTCAAAAGAAATTTTCTTTTTTCTTTCCTTGTTTCAATTAGGATAATTGGTTTATGTTTCAACAAAATATCTTTTAGTTCCGGAATTATAACTGTTTCGTATCCTTCAACATCACATTTAATAAAATCCAGCCTTTCAAGATTGCAAAATAATTCACTTCCTTTTTTCATTTCTGCGCTGAATTCGTCTAATGCCGTTGCTTTATCTTCTAAAATAAAATGCGAACCGGAAGAAATAAATCCTTTATTTTTTCGGGTGTTATTGCCTAATTGTACTTTCCTGTTTTCGTTTCCTAAGGCATATGGAATTACTTTAATATTTTGGATTTTACGCACATTTTTTTCCAAAACTTCTCTTACTTGTTTTACAGGCTCAATAGAATAAACCTTTCCTTTTGAGCCAACCCATTTTGAAAATGGTTTTGAAAAATACCCAAGATTGGCTCCTATATCAATAACTATATCATTTTTGTTAATTACTGATTTAAGAAAATAATGATATTTAAATAATGACCAGTATTTTAAAATACCAAGATTATATAGCAAGAAATAAATACTACTTATAAGTGATAAGTATTGTTTAAATGATAAGATTTTGAAGAAAATTTTTTTAACGGTTTCTTCTATATGCTTCATTTTTATCATATCTTTCTCCTGATAAAAGAAGTTATTTTGGGGTTAAACCTGTAAAAAAGAAAAAGACCGGTAAGGATAAATAACAATATTGTACTTGTAAGAGAAACTTTTTTCCCTAAATAATATGATTCAGGCTCAAATTTAAACTCAATTTTATGTTGTCCGGAGGGGACTATCATACTGCGAAGAACATAATTTACACGAAAATGGTCTGCAGGTTCACCGTCAATAGTAACTTTCCATCCTTTCGGATAATAGATCTCAGAAAACACTGCCATTTGATCATATGTTGATTCTGATTCATATGTCAGCTTATTTGGCTGATATTCAAGAAGATGAATTTTAGCTGTTGAGTCAGAATGAAT
>JAUWNO010000184.1 GCA_030612605.1 Armatimonadota bacterium | reverse complement strand
TATTTCTGGTTTGTGGGACGTGATGATGATGTGATAAATACCGGTGGACATCTTGTAAGCCCATTCGAGGTGGAATCTGCACTTCTGGAACATGAAGCGATTGCCGAATCTGCTGTTGTGGCAAAACCTGACGAAGTAAATATGGAAGTCGTGAAGGCTTTTGTTACGCTTAATCCAGGCTTCGAAATCGATGATATGCTGGAACTTAATATTATGAATTTCATAAGAAAGAAACTTTCACCTCTTGCAATGCCACAGGAAATAGAATATGTGAAATCACTTCCCAAAACAAGGAGTGGAAAAATTATGAGAAGACTTCTGCACGCTAAAGAGTGGGGAGAAGAGATCGGTGATACTTCTGGCTTGGATGATGATGAATAAATTATTACCACCAAGTCACTAAGACACTAAGATTATTTTTTTTGTGACTTTGTGTCTTTGTGGTTAAGTTTTTTAAAAAATAAAGGAGAAAAATATGGAAGAGATGAAAGATGCAATTTTAGAATACGTTATTGAAGAATACGTTGAAGACGAAGATGAGGTAATGACTTACGACACACCGCTCATTTCCGGTGGAATCGTGGATTCATTTTCAATGGTTTCTTTAAAGAGATTCCTGGAAGCAAAATACAAGATTTCCATTCCGGATGAAAAAGCTTCCCCGGAAGCATTTGATACAGTAAATAAAATCGTAGAATTAGTAAAAGAATTTATTGGGTAAACCAAAACCTGAAAAATGAATGGAAACTTGACTTAAGACGGAGTCTTGAGTTAAGTTGACATATACCAGTGGATTAGAAAACTTAAGTCAAATCATCCGGCAATTGCCGGAGAACTTAACTCAAGTCTTCATTATAAAGGTAATAAAAAAGAAGGAGTAAAATATGGGTTATAGTGATAAAGTAAGAAAAATGTATCAGGAGCAGATCAAAGGCATTCAGGATGCAGGGATATTCAAGCAGGAAAGATTAATCCATTCTTCCCAGGCTGCTGATATCGAGGTTGAATATCCTGCCGGTTCTTCATTGAAAAAAGTTATTAATATGTGTGCAAATAATTATCTGGGACTTTCCAGTCATCCGGAAGTCGTGAAAGCTGCACACGAAGGATTGGATTCTCGCGGATATGGAATGTCATCAGTTCGCTTTATTTGCGGAACTCAGGATATTCATAATGATCTGGAAAAGAAAGTTACGGAATTCCTGGGAACAGAAGATACGATCCTTTTCCCGAGCTGTATGGATGCAAATGCCGGTGTTTTTGAAGCTATCCTTACCGATGAAGATGTGATGATCTCAGACCGTCTGGTTCACGCTTCGATTATCGATGGAATTCGCCTTTGCAGCGCAATGCACGATACTTTCAAACATTCCAATATGAAGCATCTGGAGAAAAAACTAATTCTTCATGCAGATAAAAGACTGAAAGTTGTGATCACAGATGGAGTGTTCAGTATGGATGGAGATACAGCCAAGCTCTATGAGATGGTTGAACTCTGTGATAAATATGATGCTATGATTTTTGTGGATGATTCCCATTCTACAGGATTTATCGGGAAAACCGGTCGTGGAACTCATGAACATTGCGGCGTTTTTGGAAAGATAGATATTATCACAACTACATTTGGAAAAGCCCTCGGCGGTGCTTCCGGCGGATGCGTTTCCGGTCGTAAAGAACTCGTGGAAATGTGCCGTCAAAAAGCTCGTCCTTATCTCTTCTCAAATACAATGGCTCCGGTTATTGTGGCAGGAGTTTTAAAGGTTCTTGATATTTTATCGGGAAGCACAGAAAGAAGGGATAAGCTGGAAGCAAATACAGAATACTGGCGTAAAGGTTTAACTGAAGCAGGATTTGTTTTGCAGCCTGGAGATACTCCCATCGTTCCTGTTATGCTATTCAATGCAAAACTCTCACAGGATTTCTCAAAAGATCTATATGACGAAGGAATTTATGCTATTGGCTTTTTCTTCCCTGTTGTTCCAAACGGAAAAGCAAGGATCAGAACGCAGATCTCTGCAGGACACGAAATTCATCACCTCGATAAAGCATTGGAAGCTTTCATCAAAGTAGGAAAGAAATACGACATCCTGGGAAAAACCAAACAGGAAATTATCGAGAAGTACGGACTCTAATTCCCTGATTGTACTTGTTCCCAAATTCCAGTTTGGGAACACATCACAATAAGAAACTTTGTTGCAGAGAAAAATATTATGAGTCAGTTGTAATTCCACTAAAAAAACAGAGTTTTCTAAACAATGTATTCCCAAACTGGAGTTTTGGAACGAGAAAAAAACATAATAGGTAGTGTAACATAAATTATGAAAGATTATAAAAAAAACAGTATACAGACTTTCCGAAGCTTCCCACAAAGGAATACATACATTTAAGATTCGGAAAGTTTTAGCTCATTCGTAACCTTCCGAATCTTAATATAAGAAAAAGCGGAAGAAAGCTTCGGAAGGTAAAAAACATAATATACGAGGAGTATATATGGAAAACAAATTAGCAAATCCTGCACCGTTGGGATTGATGGGATTCGGGATGACTACGGTTCTATTGAATATTCACAATGCCGGTTTTTTCCCGTTCAATTCGATGATTCTGGCAATGGGAATATTTTATGGTGGAATGGCTCAGATCTTTGCCGGAATTATGGAATTCAAAAAAGGAAATACATTTGGAACAACTGCTTTCACTTCCTATGGGCTTTTCTGGATATCTCTGGTTGCTCTTCTGGTTTTTCCAAAAATTGGTTGGTCGGTATCAACTCCATCGGCCTTTTTAGCCTGGTATCTTTTTTTATGGGGACTTTTCACTTTCTTTATGTGGTTGGCAACTTTTGGAACCAATAGAGCTCTGCAATTTGTTTTTTTATCATTGACCATTCTTTTCTGGCTTTTGGCTATCAGAGATTGGACAGGTTCGGAAATTATTGGAAAGATTGCAGGTTGGGAAGGAATTATCTGTGGATTTTCTGCTATTTACCTGGCAATGGCTCAAGTTCTAAATGAAGCCAGAAGTAAAATTATTCTTCCGATTTGTAATATCAAATAAACTGAAAGTCCTAATCTGACAGGGCTTTTTTAATTTATTCAATGAAAAAAACCGGAATTCTGTATATCGTTCCCACACCAATCGGCAATCTTGCAGATATGACTTTCAGGGCGATAGAAGTTTTAAAGAATGTTGCTCTGATCGGTGCGGAAGATACTCGTACTTCAGCAAAACTATTAAGTCATTATCAGATTAAGACTCCAATGATCAGTTACCATAAATTCAATGAACGCTCCCGTGTAGAAAAAATTCTGGATAAGCTGAAAAATGGAGAAGATGTCGCCATCATTTCCGACGCGGGTACTCCAGGTATTTCCGATCCTGCTTCGATAATCATAAAAGCTGCTATTGAAAATAATATCAAAGTTGAAACATTACCCGGTGCAACAGCTTTTATTCCAGCTTTGGTTTCTTCAGGATTAGGTTCGGAAAGATTCTATTTTGCTGGATTTCTTCCCCAAAAAAAATCGGAGAAAGAGAATCTTTTAAAAGAGCTGATAAATTTCAAAGATACTCTCATCTTTTATGAAGCACCACACAGATTACATAAATTTCTCTCCAACTTGAAAGAAGCATTTGGAAACCGGAAGATAGTCATTGCACGTGAGCTTTCAAAGTTATACGAGACATTATACAGAACCACAATTGATGAAGTTTTGGAAAATCCGGAGATGATAACTTTGAAAGGTGAATTTGTGATCATTGTGGAAGGTGCACAAGAAAAAGAATATTCAAATGCAGAATTAACAGAAATGCTTAAAGCTGAGCTTGGCAAGGGTAAATCGAAAAAAGAAGCTATAAAAAAAGTTATGGGAAAAACAGGCGTTTCTAAAAACAGGATATATGATCTGGCATTGAAACTTTAAATTAATTGACGTTAAATCAAGATAGAAATTTCTTAAACAAGAGAAAATTTATATAAGGAGAATCTTATGTTCCCAGGTGGAAATAAAGGTATGAAAGACCTGATGAAAAAAGCGCAGAAAATGCAGCAGGACCTTGCAAAAGCTCAAGAAGAATTGGCTAATAAAATCGTGGAAGGTTCTTCCGGTGGCGGAATGGTAACAGTGAAAATGAATGGCAAGAATCAGGTTCTCTCACTGAAAATCGATCCGGAAGTTGTTGATCCAGATGATATCGAGATGCTGGAGGACCTCATCATTACTGCTATAAATGAAGCTCAGGAAAAGATTTCTCAAACCAGTCAGGATGAATTAAGCAAATTGACAGGTGGAATCAACATCCCGGGAATGTTTTAGTGTTTTCAGGTTTATTAGCAGAACTGGTTCAGAATTTAAAGAAGTTACCTGGCATTGGTTCTAAATCAGCACAACGGCTGGCTATGTATCTTATCAGCATGGAAAAAGCAAAAGCTCTTGAACTGGCAGAGTCGATTCAAAATACTGTAAAAAACTATAAAAAATGTTCTGTTTGTAATATGCTCACTGAAAATGATCCATGCCATTTCTGTTCGGATTATACTCGCCATCAAAATTTATTATGTATTGTTGAAAATACTCAAGATATTTATCTGATAGAAGACACAAATGAATTCAAAGGCAGATATTTTGTTCTGAATAGTCTTCTTTCTCCGTTGGATGGAATTGGTCCGGATGAGATAAATTTTCCTAAACTTTTGGAATTATTAAAATCAGATGGAATTGATGAAATCATTCTTGCTTTGAATCCATCAGCAGAAGGTGAAAGTACAATCAGTTTTCTTGCTTCCCAATTTGAAGAATTAAAAGTTAAAGTTACACGCCTTTCTACAGGACTGCCTTTTGGTGGCGATATTGAGTATACAAGCTCGTTAACACTTGGAAATGCTCTTAAAAGGCGTTATTCGGTTAAAGATTAAAAAGGGTTTAACATTGAAATATTATCCTAAACTATTTCTAGTATTACTCATTCTATTTCTACTATCTTGTGGTCATAGAAAAAGTCCAACGGGTGGGAAAAAAGATACTGAAAGTCCAACAATAGTATCCATCTTACCAGATGAATTTTGTGATATTAATAACCAGAATATTGAAATAGTTTTTTCAAAACCAATCGATAGAACTTCGATTCTGAGTGGAATATATATTTATCCACCCATTCTTAATAAGAAATTCAAATGGGATAAGAATACTTTAATAATCAAAATATTGGAAGATCTGGAACCAAATACAAATT
>JAUWNO010000025.1 GCA_030612605.1 Armatimonadota bacterium | reverse complement strand
TATCCCTCGTCTCCCAGAACATCTTCATTGCCGTGACCAATGAAATACCAGATTAGTTTCCCTTCATTGACTTTATCAATCATATCATTTCGTGCATCCGGTTTATTCTGATATTCATCAAACTCATATTCGATGCCCAGAACTTTATCTACATAAATACTATCTTTAATCATATCAGCAGTTTGCTGAGCTTTCAGGGTGTGATTCATACCAGAAGTTCCATAGCCTTCCAAACCACCTCTTTTATGCTCATCATCTGCAACGATCAATATTTCATTTTTCCACCAACCCAGAGTTGGTTCTTCAATATATTTGCGAGTTCTTTCCATAAGTAAATCCATATCAGAAGTATTCTGAGCAGGCAACCTGCCAATTGAGAGTTCTGGGTAGTAATCATCATACATAGATATATTGTCAGTGAAAATTACAAAATTATCATCCCAGATAAGACCATTAATATCGCCAACCATAATTTTATTTTTTTCTGTAGAATTTTCCCACTCATTTGTGCCGGAACCCATTAAGATAACATACTGCAAAGCATAACCAAGAGTATCTTCAAAACAATCCCAGATGAAGTTTCTAATTCCAATCGGGTCTTCTTCATATTGATCGAAAATATCCTGCTGGTCCACAACCTCGCTTATAACACCAAAATTTCTAAAATGAATGTTTGCCAGAGAATCCGAATGCGATAAAAAATCGTGATGAGAAATTATAAGACACTCAATTTCATCTTCACGATTGGTTAAGTCTTTGGGGAATTTGCGGGAAAAACCTGAAACAGAAAAAGCTGCATTTCTATTAATTCCTTCTTCTATTCGAACCGGTTTATTATGATATTGTCCTCCAAAAGTCAGCCAGTATCTTTTTTGTATTGAATAAGATTTCAATCTTTTATCATCTCTAAATTCATCCAAAAAGTAAACATAATCTCCCGGATCAAAATTACCATCATCGCCAGCTTCTATCAAGGTTGGAAGCTCAACAATCTGTAATTGATAATTTCCAGTTTCTTGATTGATGATTTCTCGAATTGAGGTAAAAATCCTGATCGAGTCCGGTTCACAAAAAGCCGGAATTTGCGAAAGCTGCTGAAAGGATAGTTTATGAAGTCCTGTTTGAGCTGATTCAAACCTGAACCAGAAATCAGACTCACTAAAATGAAAATAAGGGATTTCATTTTTTTCTTTAGTCATCCAGAATTTAGCCGTATCATAATTAAAGATAAAATTTTTATAGATCTTTTCAAATTTATCAGGAATTGTATTTCTAAAAAAAACATCACCAGAGATTTTAATTTCCAAAACCATTTTTTCCGAAATAGTCAGTTCGTTCTTACCAGCATCATACAAAAATGGAGAAATATTAATTGGAACAATCTGATAATAACGATAACGCATTTCCGGCAGAAGCTCAAAAAATTGTTCATCTCTTTTAGAATAGAGCTCCTCATCCCTTTCATAGATGAAATCGCACATTTCTCCCTGATCGATTATTTTCAAAGTTGGTATTATCGGCTTTTCCAGGGTTTCTTTTTTAATTTTCTGAGAAATGATTTTTGCTGAAATTTTTCCATTCGGAGGAATAGCAATATTCAAAACTTTGATGGGAAGAGACGGCGCACCTGCAATCCCGGAATCTAACCAGTCTGAAAAAGTAACCGTTGTGAAATCCAATTCTTGCTGAATTGAATAATCGTCCAAATCGATTTCAACTATTAAACGAGTGGGAGTGCTTTCTAAAATCTGCAGATTCGCCGAAAGTACAGCAAAACACAGTATTAAAGTCATTAAAAAATATTTTCTCACTTTCCCTCCATTTTTACTTTCCCAACCTTAAAGTTGGGAAAGAGTAAAAAATCGAGGTCAATATCTGTAAATAGTGTTCAATGTCAATATCAAATAAAAATCCCAAATAACAAAGGAGAAAGGGAGAAAGGGAGAAAGGGAAATTTCAAATTACAAATAACAAATAAAATCCAAATAACAAATCTCAATCTCCAATTCAACCAATTCAACCAGTTCCACCAGTTCACCAAATATTCAACTAAAAATCAAAAATTAAAATTTCCTTCTGAACTTATGAGTTCTTCAACTTTTTGGGCTTTGAAATTTCATTAGTCCCGACTCATCGGGAGTAATTTGCTATTTAATTTTCACAGATTCTTTCAAAAATGATATCTGCCATAAATCTTTTTTGGAGAAATGAAGTAAAGGAGCTAATATACTTTTCCCTGCCTTTCCAATACTCTTTTCCAAATAAGATAATTCTTTAATTTTACCTTTTAACTCAGCATCAATTTTTATTTCCATTCCAGCTTCTTTCATCAGAAGAAAACCTTTTGAACGAATAGAAAGTTCCAAATAGACCCTGAGATAACAAATCATGTCCATCACTACTTCACCGGGAAATCTTTTTTTAAAACGATCCAGATATTTTCCGGTTTTTGTTTCTTTGAATTTCCCTTTTTTTATAAATTCGAGAAGCATTACATCTGTAATGAAACCTGTTTCCATCCAGTTTTGTAATCCCTTTTCACTTCTGGAAAATATCACCATCATAAGAATGGGAAGCAGCAGCAATTGGGTTATAGTTGTTATCATTGGCGGAAAATAAAAATGATTGAAAAAAGAATGCAAAAGGAAAGCAATCAAGTAACCAGGTAAAAAAAACACTAATTTTTCGCTGTCATTCCGTTCGATGAGATACACTGTCATCATCGTAAAAATAGCAGTAGTACCTCCGTGCATAATAGCTGTTCCAAAACCACGAATGATCCAGATGAATAAATTATTATCCAGAAGGTAATGAAGATAATAGATATTTTCCACAAAGGCAAAGCCAGCACCAATTGCAAAACCATAAATCGCAGCATCAACGAGGAAACCGATTTTTTTTGTTTTTATCAGATAAATTGGAAAGAATGCTTTTAAAAATTCTTCGATTAAAGGAGCAAAATAATATGTAATATTGGCTGGATGTTCAGATAGATTAAATAAAATCCTGTTTATTAAATAACATAAAAATGCAACGAGACAGCCAATAAGAAGGGTTTGTAAAATAGATTTTAGCTTGAGAAGTTTGTAGCTGTCTAAGATTATTAAGACAAATAGAAACAACAAAACAGGAAAAAGACAAATAAAAATTTTAACTATCGTAATCACAGCAGTTGAAGGCTTATCATAAATTCTTCGGAAGTATTCCAATCCAAATCTGATGCGATAGCGTAACCCAAAGAGAATTTAGATTTAAAGATTGATAAAAGCACGAACTGAAAATCGATTTGAACTCCAACGTTCAAATACTTCTCTACAAATACTTCTGAATCCGGATCTATGATAATTCCCGATGTAAAAATGGCAGTGCGCGCCCATCTTAAATAACAGGCAGTCATACCAACTTTTCGGAAACGGATAGGAGGAAGATTCCATTCCAAGATAGATTTCACAAACTTTGTGCCTCCAATCTGGTTTATTTCCAGACCCGGAAAACTGTAATGAGCACGGTATCTTTTTTCGTCTTTACCTTCATCTTTGTTGTTGTAATCGATGTAATTATTTCCAAAACCTCCAAAATAAAAATTTGAAAATGAATCTTCTCTATCACCTGCCGAAACTCCAAATGAATTTCTGAGCCAGATCGAAGAGTGATGAATCGGAAGTGCAATGCCATAATCTACAACTGCGATAAGACTGGGATATACTTTGGAATTGATATAAGTTCCATTCGGGATCAATCCGAGTTTGAGCCCTTTTTCCTCATCGACAGCACCAAGCGATTTTCTTACATAATCATACGAAAAGGCAGTTGTAGCAGTAAACATGCTTGTATAATCCGCCTTTACGTTTTGGTACTGAGGTAAAACATCCATTTCTTTGTAGGCTTTCAGAGCTATGGAATAACTAAGATTTCTGGGTTTATCATAAATTAAATTCTTTTTATATTTATAGCCCAGAGCATATCCTTTTCTACTTACTTTTGTAGGACCGAAAAGGTCATAAAAACTGGCATGATTATAAGATGCATTCACTTCCCAACCTGAAGTCAGATATTTAAATTTCAGATGTAATTTTTCTTTATCATCCAATGATTCGGTAAAAGGTGAATAAGAAGTAATTAATTGAAACTGTTTTGAGCCAATATCATTTCCTACTTCAAATCGATATCCAAGTGAGATTTCATCTTTGTAACCTTCCACAATCGGATAGGCTGAGTACAAATGCATGTTTTTCCAATTTTTATAAGGACCTCTGTAAGTAATCAATGAATCCAACTGGATTTTGGCAGGAGAACCATCTGTCCACTCTGAAACTATCGGGAATTTTTCCACAACTTCCTGTCCCAGATATTTGATAGCTCCAACTTTATCGATCGGTTTATTTTCTATCCAACCCGGAATCCAACCTTTTCCACCCACATAATTGAACACTATAAGGGAATCATCATTAACCGGTACAGGTCGAAAAAAGCCGGTTTCACAATTACTTAGAATGCTCATATCATCAATCTGGAAATCATAGCGGAAAACATTGGAAACTCTGGAATAATAGGAGGTTCCAAATAAATATCTTCCATCTGAAGAAAAGACGAAATTCGCAGGTGAGCTGTAATCAAAATCAAAAATCTGTGTATAGGATGCATCTCCATTTTGGAGTTTTTCAATATCAAACCTGGCAAGTTCCTGGTGTCCGCTAATATGTGTGATCGCTCCTGTCAGGATTTTACCATCAGGTGAAATATCCAGGTCATACATATCTGTTCCATAGGGAAAAGCATGAATTGCCAACCACTCTTTAAAAGGAGGTTCGAGCCGAATAATTGTGGAAATACCATTAAAATGACGAATTCCCCAAATGGATTTATCCTGTTTATTAAAAGCCAGGTCACCGGTTCGGATGTCGGTTATTAAACGCTCAACTTTTTTAGTTTTAATATCTACAACATTTAGATCACGATAATAAAAATTATCTGTTGTAAAAAAAAGTTTTTCATTTTCTTCATCATAAACCAAAGAACAAGTGTAATAGGTAGAAGCTCCTTTCACATCACAGATCTTTTCAATCTTGCCGGTCTTAATATCTATAGCTGCGAGATGTGCAACCTGACCGGGATATTTTAAACCTGAATAAAGCTTCCCTCGCTTTTCATCATAAAAGCTTTGAGATACGGAACCAAGAGTTTTATCTGTAATCGGTTTGATTTTAGTTACTGGATTTTGCCTGATCTTTTTCAAATTTTCGTGTTGGAATTCTTTCTCAAAAGCTATCCATTTTGTCCATTCATCAGTAAGAGGAGTATGATAAACCTGCTTAAACTGGTGTGAGAAATAGCGTCTGCTGTTTTCAGTTCTGGAAACCCATTCGATCAGTTTTTCAGGTCCATATTGACTGGCAAGATAGTTAAAAAATCTTGTTCCATAAAGATATGAATTTGCTCCCACCTGGAAATCAATAGAAGTTCCTTCTGCTTCCAATCCAACCAGATGGTAAATGTAAGTAGAATCACGAACCATAGAACGGAAAACCATCTCATCATACGAACCCAAAGCTCTGCCTATTCCGCCTGACATCCAGGTTTCCATGAAAACTGCAATTCCTTCGTGAAACCAGCGAGGAGCGAATTTACGGGGAGTTGCCAGATATGCAAACCACATTGAAATGGGATCTTCTGCTTTCTGCTGAATTTTCCCGCCAAATAATTTTCGATAAAATCTATCCTTTTTCGCTGCTTTATCCATGGCAACAATATGTGTGAGTTCATGATGCATCAAAAGACTCATGCGCTCATTGGATGGAGCAACTTCAAATACATACATATAGGGTGACATACCTATATAAACCAGATTGAGCGGAACAGCGGAAGCTCCACCATTTGACCAGTCAGCAAAATCTTCGATGAAAACAGTGGTCTTTTCTGAGGGAATATAATCCCAGAAATTCTTATAATAATTCCAGGTATTTGAATAACATCTGGCAAGATGTGGAACAATATAGGAATGGGCATTACTGTAATAAAGCAGATTCAAATCATTGGTTTTTAGATTGTAAAGAGTTTGTGCGAATATTAAAGAAGATAATAGAATGAGAATAAGAAATATTATCTGGTGTTTTTTCATATATCTTTTTACTCTATACTATTTAGATTCTATCCGTAAAGTATGAAAAATTGAGTTAAGTCAGCTTTAGCTGACTTGACTTAAGTTTTCTAATCCATTGAGACATCCAAACTTAACTCAAGACTCCGTCTTAAGTCAAGTTGGTGCAAGCTGCTAATTCTCTGAAAAACCACAACTCAGAATATCGTAAATTCTACGATATGAAATATAAGGAGGCACTTACACACAAGCATAAAAGAGCATTAGTTTTAACTGCCAGAAAATTCGTCAGACTCGCTTATGCACTGCTTAAATCCGGTAAGCTATATCAAGCATAAACTAATACTCGACACTCTATGGCTTAAAAAGATCTAAATTATTTTCAGGTTATGTCATTTTAAAATTTGACATATTACCCTATTACTTTCTTAATCTTTCTTGAAAACATTGTTAAATACTCTCAAGGAAGGCTAAGATGGTTTCTATATTTTCAGTATTGGTGTCGAATATCTTTATATTGCATTTGAATTTTGGAAGTATTATTGGTACAAATGTCCAAATTGTTAGAAAATCATCATCCTGAAGCTGTGGAATATCTTCCTGTTGATTTCCGTATGCCAAGCCATTAAACACCATCTCAAAATTCTCTCTGGTTGCTGCATAGTCTGTCATTGGTTCTATACCAGGAACAACATATCTTTCACCATCAAGAATCCATTGAGGTTGAAAATCCTGTCCATCAGCAAACAGAACATAGATGTTGTTATCACTATATCCTTTATCAAGCAGCATTTCCCACATAAGAAAAGTATCATGCCAGAATTCTTCGAAAGCTCGTGGATCATCTCCTGTAATATTATTAGCTTTTGCCCAACTTCCATCAAAATTACCTCTATCATCAGCGTAATCACCGGTAATTAAAACTGCATATTTTTCTGCTGAAAAAAGCATACTGCTTATCAAAATAAGCCCTATTAAAATCATCACTTTGCAACTCATCTTTACCTCCTTCTGAGTTTGTTAAAGCTGACTAATTCTACTAATTCCTAAATTTGGTAGCAGAGGATTTGCATAGTCTGTGAAGACGATTTTCGCACCTCTTTGCCGGCTCTCATCCGTCAAAAGCCGGACTAAAGTTTCCTCTGCTGTTTATTCTCCTATTTTTAAAAAATACATCATCCATAATCGATTTTCTTCATCTTCTTCACCTCCTGTTATTTGTCATTCCGTACTTGATGCGGAATCTAATATCCTTTATTTCACTAAAATTAGTGATTTTGTTTTCACTCGATTACCTACTTGTAAGCGATAATAATAAACACCACTGGCAACTTGTTGCTCTTGCATATCAGTTCCATCCCATATTACTGAATAGTCACCGGGATTTTTATAACTATTTATCAGAGTTTTAATAAATTGCCCTTTAATATTCAGAATTTTTAGAGTTGTTGAACCACCTTTATTCAACGAAAAAGAAATTTGTGTTTCAGGATTAAAGGGGTTGGGGTAATTCTGGGATAAATCCATATTACAAATATCAGTAATGTAATTTTCTTGTGTTGAATTTGTTGATAAATCTACTTTCATGAAATAAACTTCTGTTTCCATAAATTCAATACTGTATAAATAAATCAAATATAGTCTATTATTAAAAATTTCTAGTTTCGGTAATGAGGCGCCATTTTCACTTTCTACAATTATTGTCCCTTCCCAAATACTATCAATATTTGTATAATAAACTAAATTATAAACGATATCTGAACCTGTATCATATTTTTCTTTTTCTACAAGATGAATAATATCATTATTATCAATCGCTATGACTTGCCACCATGGGTCTTCCACAAGGATTTCCGGTTCAGAGAAGTTCAATCCTTCAAAATACGAATACAAAGTTCCATCATTAGGTGGTATGCTGTCATTTACATATTCTCTCCAGACCAGATGAGGATATTCATTACAATCTAAATCAATATCCATTCCTTGTTGGCACCATCTTGTTGCTAAAATTATTGCATCTTCCCAGATATCTGACGCATAATCATATTTAATATATGAAGTTCTTGCCCCCACATTTTCAGGATGATGATCAATTATACAATGCAGGTTATTGTAACTATCGCTAACACCTTCTGCAAAACAGTAGTGATCATTATTATTACCATAAGGGCAGATAATTTCGCTCCATTCATCATTTTCCAGATAGCGATAGTAAATTTCACCTGTTTGTCCTCCCCAGTGCCAGAATACATAAACTCTATCATTATTATCGATTACTACATCACTCATTCCCACACCTAAATAGTTCACACTAATGCTATATGGTTCACTCCAACTCGAGCCATCAAATTTCATAAAGTAAATATGAGAGTTACCAACATTATAAAGATATGCTACATAAAGATTATTTTGCGAATCAGAAACGATATGAGGTAAGCCCATCCACATCTCATCATTTTGAGATATATCCTGCGGATCGCACCATGTTTCACCATCATCTCCGGATTTTGAGTAATATATTTTACGATAATTTGGTTCAATTTTATAAGTCCACACGCAGTGTAAAACACCATTATTATCAATGCAGAAACTGGGATTTTCATCTAAACCGGGTGTATTTGAAATATTTACAGGTTCGCTCCATTCCTGAGCGGAAAGGTAAAAAACAATAAATAAAAATATGATAAATATAAATATCTTTTTCATCAGATAGCTCCTTTCTTAATCTTTCTTGAAAACATTGTTAAATACTCTCAAGGAAGGCTAAGATGGTTTCTATATTTTCAGTATTGGTGTCGAATATCTTTATATTGCATTTGAATTTTGGAAGTATTATTGGTACAAATGTCCAACAAAACAGGAAATCATCATCCTGAAGTTGAGGAAAACCACCTGTTCCATTTGCCAAACCCGTAAATACATTGTTTACATTTGCTATTGATGCTGAATAATCAGTTATTTGGTCTCCAGGATAAGAAAAAAGTTCTGGATAAAGTTGTTGAGGGAAATATCTATCATCCCACCAAGCAGGACAATTTGCGTCTGGATCAATTGGATAATCAACACCACCAGCAAATAGAATAAAAATTTTCTCATCAGAGTAACCTTTCTCGAACACCAGCATTTCCCACAAAAGAAATGTGTCATTCCAGAATTCCTGCATAGGTCTTCTATCTCTATCAAGATTATTGTTAATTGCCCAACTTCCATTATAGTTAGCTCGAGCACTATCAGCATAATCTCCTGTTATCAGAACTGCATACTTCTCTGCTCCGAAAAGCATACTACTTATTAAAATAAGCCCTATTAAAATCATCACTTTGTAACTCATCTTTCCTCCTATTTGAGTTTGTAAAAGTTGACTTCTTTTGCTATTTTTCAAATTTGACAGCAGAGGATTTGTAGAGTCAGTAGAGTCGATAGTTCACACCGCTTTGCCGGCTCTCTTTTCCTCTGCTGTTTATTTACACGATGTTGAAAGACATCATCCATAATCGATTTTTTTCATTTTCATCACCTCCTGTTATTTGTCATTCCGTACTTGATGCGGAATCTAATATCATTTATTTCATTAATATTAATGATTTTGTTTTTACTCGATTACCTACTTGCAGACGATAATAATAAACTCCACTGGATACCTTCCTATTCTTGTTATTGTTTCCATCCCAAATTACCGAATAGTCACCGGATTTTTTATATTCATTTACAAGTATTTTTATTAATTGCCCTCTTACATTAAATATTTTAAGATTTGTATCTCCACTTTTTTGTAAAGAGAAGTTAATTTTTGTTAATGGATTAAATGGGTTTGGATAATTTTGTGATAGAATAATATTCTCATAAGATAGATTCTGGATAATATTTTCTTCTGATGTATTAGTGTTAATTTCATTTTTCATTAAATATATGTCTAAATTATCACTTTCTACTTCACCGTAAAATATTAAATATAAATTACTTGAATTATATAAGAAATTGGATGGATTTGCATTTCCAGAATAAATAATTTCACCCATCCAGTTTCCACTATTATCTTTTGAATAAATAACGATGTTTCCATTATCTATATTTTTTTCCCAATCTAACAAATAAACATCATCTTCAATTATTTCTATCATCTGACAATATGGATCTTCTACAATTAATATTGGATCACTCCAATTTTCTCCATCAAAATAGGTATATTGTGTTCCATCAATATTATATGGATAGGGCGCTACCGAACATCTTGTTACAATATGTGCATTTTCTTCATTATCCAATGCTATACCTTCTCCACCACTAACATATTCATTTTGTATGAATACAAGTTCACTCCATTCATCATCATTTTTATTATAATTTGCATATATTGTTTGATTAGGTCCTCCATAATCAATGTACTTTCCGGTAAGGTGTAAGTTATTACTAATATCAACTACCATATCTACAAAGCCAATATCAGCATCCGGAGGATTGGGATAGGGATAAAGAACTTCACTCCATTCGCCGTTATCAAGATAGCGATAACGAAATGAAAACCAATAAAAAAAAGCATAAACACAATCTTCACTATCAATAACAACTTTTTGGGGAGCATTTGCACCTGGGTATCCTTCTGTTAAATTAATCGGATCGCTCCAGCTAACACCATCAAAAATTTGAAACTGAATGGAAGTTTCTGTCCAGTTACCTGTATTAAGATCATAAATCAGGTAAAGATTGTTTTGAGAATCCGATGCAATTTTAGGATGAAAACATGCATGTTCAGTATTTTGAGAGATAATTTGAGGTTCACTCCAATTTTCTCCGTCATCTTCAGATTTTGAATAATACACTATACGATACCATGTTTCTATAATATGAGACCAAACGCAATGTAGAACACCATTGTTATCAATAACAATATCAGGAAGATAATCAGAACCTTCCATATTTGAAATATTAATTGGTTCAGTCCATTCCTGAGCGGAAAGGTAAAAAACAATAAATATAAATATGATAAAAATAAATATCTTTTTCATCAGATAGATCTTTTTTACTTTAATAAAAGAGTTCTGCATAATAGAGTGTTTTTGTCATCCTGAAGAATTCTACTTGCTATTGCCCTTGAAGGATCTCCGCTTATAATGAGATTCTTCGAAGGTTTGCCTTTGTAAGTTTTCCTCAGAAAGACAGCCTTTTTTTCATTTTGCAGAATCCTTACTTTAATAAAATCATTTTGTTCGGTTTACTTACAAAATTGTCAGATTTTACCCTATATAGATAAACACCTGACGCTACTTGATTGCGATAGTTATCTTTTCCATCCCAGACTACAGAATGTCTTCCTTTTTTAAATGTTTCATTATCAATCAGTTTTTTTACTAATTGTCCTTTAATATTATAAATCAATAAACTTATTTTACCTGATCGAGATAAATTGAAGTTTATGTTTGTTTGCGGATTGAACGGATTGGGATAATTCTGTAAAGACATTCTCATAATTTCCGGTAAAATAGCATTATCTACACCTACGGATATATTTTCACCGATCCAGACACCATCCCCATGGGTTGCAATATAAACTTTATTTTCCTCTAAAACAGGAATAAAATCCAATGTGCGTTTTTCATAATTTCCTTCTAATACAAACCAGTTTTCCCCTGCATCAATACTGTAATGAATTCCATCGTTAGGAGTACAATAAAACATATTATCCGGATTATTCTTATCAAAAACCAGATTACCTATAGCTGGAACCGGAACTGTCCAATTTGTATATGTATCCAAAACCTGGAATGTTTCACCCCAATCATAAGAGACTTTTAATGTGTTTCTATTTGAATAATAAATTGTATTTGAGTTTTGAGGATGAATACCAATAATTTCATCAGAAAAAATTAAATGTTCCCAAGAATTCCCTCCATCAAGACTTCGATAATCAGCGAAATATAGGGTATCAGGATAATTTGGATCAATTGTAATCATCGGATAATTTGCTCTTTCCGTTAGATTAATTAAATTCCAAGTATCTCCATAATTTTCTGTTTTATAGACACCGGACCAAGTAACGATATATATTATATTCGAATATTGCGGATTAATTGAAATATGTACTATACTACCAACTACATTATGTCTGATATCTTCAAAGGTTAAACCGCCATCTAAGCTGCGCATTAAGTTTTGACCGCCATAATATAAAGTATCCGGATGTTGCGTATCATATTTAACAGAATTTATAGATTCATCACTTTCCCGCTGCCAGGAAATACATCCATCTGTACTTTTCCATAAACCCTGGAATCCACCGGCATATACAATATTGGGATTATAAGGATGTGATTCTATCTCCTTAATATATGAATTAAATATATTTGAGTTTTTTAACCGGCAATTAAGTCCACCATCGTTAGATTTATATATGCCACAACGTGTTCCAAAATAAATACTATTTGGATTTTCTCTATTTGCTTCACAACGATTCCGGAGACTAACCCCTCTTCCAGCGCATAATGTATCAATATATACCCAGGTATTACCATTATCACTACTTTTCTTTATTCCTCCCCATATCCCACCATATACTTCTCCT
>JAUWNO010000426.1 GCA_030612605.1 Armatimonadota bacterium | reverse complement strand
GGGAAAATCGATTCATCCATATTAAGAAGAAGTAGTTCGACTTTATTAAATTTCACCAGTTCTTCCACTACACTGTTAATATATGTGGAAATGCCTGATTTCCCATTATCATAAGCCATTCCACTAATAAATATTTTGTACATTTTTCTTCCTGTTATTTACAGATTATTTTATTCAGTTCGGAAAAATTAATGAATTTGAAATTCTCATTTCTCCATAATGAGAGTATTCGATTCTTAAATGCTGTATACAATTCTTGGTTCAGATTTTTTCCGCTAAAGAACTCCCAGTTGTGAACAACGATAACAGTAATTTTATGTGAATTGATATATTTATCCAGTATTAAAGAGCTTTTATTAATATCTTTGAACCTTGAGAATTGACAACCCGGATGCTGAAGAACTAATAAATTATCTTTGAAAATGTAATTATTATTTCGAAGTTTCATTAAATAATATTTAATTAGAAATGATTTTGGAATTCTGGTTTTATCGATCCAACCGAGAGAAAAAATTTCAAATCTCTTTTGTATTGCAAAAAAAGATTTTTGACTAAATTTATCCTGAGGAGCAACAAATGTTTCAGGTTTCTTTTCAAATGAATGTTCAAAAATATTCGAACCCTTATTTAGTTTTTCTTCAATTGTGTTTTCGTCTTCTATTTCAAATTCAAACCTTCCAACTTCACTTTTATGAGTGAAACCGTGAAGAAGGAATTCTGCATTTTTTAATGATTTTAAGAATTCTACCAATTTATGATTTTCATCGATTGGAAATTGGTTTTCTTTTCCCTGAAATTCTTTGGGAATAAAAGGTTCGTAACTATTTTTAGGATAATTATTTGAAATGGTTTTTGCAGATGCGTCAATATTTGGTATTATGGCGAAATTTATTGGAATATTTCTTTCAAAAATAAAACCATAAACTCTATTTAAATCGTCTATTTTTGTGAAATAATTTACATCATCATCACGAATTAGAATATATTTCATTTTGAGATTTCTTCGTATAATCCAATTAGCTTTTTTGTGATTTGCTGCCAGGAAAAATTTTTCACAGATTTAAAAGCATTTTGTGATATTTTTTTAGATAACTCTTTATCTTCTAGGATGTTCATTATTTTATCAGATAAATCTTCCGCTGAATTTTCATCAAAAAAGCAGCCGTTTTCATTATCTTTTACAAAGGATGCCAATCCTCCAACTTTCGCACATATTATCGGTTTTCCAGCTGACCAGGCTTCCAGGATAACGATTCCAAACGTTTCATATTTGCTGGGCAGAACAAATAGATCACAAGCAGAATAAGCATCAAATAAAGTGCTGTCATCAAATTCAATATTGGCTAACAGGATAACGGAATTTCCCAGATTATTAACTGAAATTTTCTTTTGAATTTTCTCATAATACTGTTGATCGTACACCACTCCGATTAAAACAAGTTTGATACCAGGAATTTTCTTTTTTACTTTTTCAAAAGCATCCACCAAAAGCAACTGATTTTTCTGAGAATAAAAACCGCTCACACAAAGCAGGATTTTCTCATTTCTTGAAATCTGATATTTTTTCCTGAATTCTGCACCATTTCCGGAAGAAAATTTTTCAATATCTACTCCGTTGGGAATGTACACCACTTTCTGAATGGGATATTTTTCTTTTAATAAATCTCTTTCCTTCTCACCAACACAAATGATAGCATCAGCATCTTGAATATTTTTTTTTGAACCAATAATATAATCCAGTATCTTTCCATAATTCAAGCTGCCTTTCATAGGAGCAACCATTGCATCTAATTGTTTTTGGGGTAGATCCATCAAACCACCATGAATAGAAGTAACATAAGGAATTTTTCTTAATTTTGAGACGAGTCGAACAAATCCTGCCATCGTTCCACCGGCATGAAGATGAAATACTTTAATATTCTTGGTGAAAAGGAGAGAGAAAAAAAAAGAAAATGAAAGCACATTCCCAGCTCGTTTATCAAGGAGTAATTTATTGTTCCTTTTCAAACCCATACGAGGATAAAAGTATGAAAACCTCCTAACAGGAATATCAAAAATCATTTCCTGTTTTTTATCTGAAAGTGCCATAGAAGTGAAGATTTCAACATCATAACCAGCTTTCAAAAGTTCTCTAGAAGTTTCGATAATAACTGTTTCAATTCCGCCCCATTTTTCTTTTACGAATCTTCGGGGAATATGAAGTATTTTACTTTTTTTATTCATAGTGCGATAGAACTTCCTTTTGACCTTTACTGCGATTTTTATTGCCGGTTTTAATTCGTTTTTCTCCAAATTTATGAGCTTTGTAAAATGAAAAGAATTGAACAAACCTTCTGATCGGAATCATGAAAATCCCTGAAAAACATTGCTTTTTCAGATAAAAAAATAG
>JAUWNO010000378.1 GCA_030612605.1 Armatimonadota bacterium | reverse complement strand
AATAGATTTATTGTTTTACCAAACACAATGCATGGAGAATGGAAAAAAGCTCTTTATGATTATGAGTGGAACCTCACAAAAGAACAAATGATGGAAAAAAGGATTCAGCGTTTGAAGACCTGGTAAAACCTTGCGAATGGTTTACTCCCCTTCGTAAGGGGAGATTAAGAGGGGTTTTCTTAACCTTCGCAATGGTTAACTCGGTTGAATTTGTTGAATTGGGTGAACTGGTTGAACTGGTTGAACTGGTTGAATCAGTTAAACTGGTTGAATTGGGAAAAAACCTTGCGAATGGTTTTCCACAGAGGTTTTCTTTCACATTAACCTTCGCAATGGTTGACTCGGTTGAATTGGTTGAACTGGTTGAATCAGTATAAGAAGAAATAATTAAAATCTTTTTCAGTGATTTTCTGTTTGCCCCATCGAAGCGTAATGAAGTCGGATGGTTAAATATTCAATCTTCAATATTAAATATTCAATTACAATGGTTGAATTGGGAAAAATGGTTGGAGATATAATTTGCTGATTTGGAGATCAAAAAATAGAACACGGATGAAACGGATTTCCACCGATAAAAATGAATTTGTAATTTGGAATTTATTTGTGATTTGAAATTTGGATTTTGGAATTTATTTGTTATTTGTTATTTGAGATTTGGGTTTTTATTTGTAGATTGAATAGATTTGTTTTGGCTCCGATTGCGAATCTGAACAAGCAGGAATTTTTTTTCACATTCAGGATTGAATGTGATACAAAAAAAAGGAAGCTGATTGCTCAGCTTCCTTAAATTTTATGTCTGTTTATTTAGAATAATAGAGAAACTCCTGCATTGAAAGTTCTCGGGAGACCAAAGTAAACTTCTGCTGCACTTCCAGTGTGAGGGAAATCACCTGAATTCCATGAATTATACTGACTATTATCGGTTGCATCTTGAACATAGACTTCATCCAACAAATTGAATATGTGAGCAAAAGCTTGCATTTCAAATCCTTTAACAATTGTAGGAAGTTCATAAGATAAATGAAGGTCTACAAGACTATATGGTGGGATTTCCCAACTTTCTGCTGTGTCATTTGGATCTTGACGGCTGAATGGATCAAAGGTTGCATAGAAATCACAGAAATACTTATAGGATATGGTAGCACTCAAACCCTCAACAGGAAATAGTGTTGTTCCCAGAGCAAGTTGTGTTTGAGGAGCATCACCGACATTAAGATCTTTCACATAAATATCAAGAGTATCTTCATCACCAGGAGCACCTTCATATCTAACATCCAATAAATTGTTTAAGTATTTCCAATCACCTTTTGAGAAAGAAAAATCAAATTTTGCAAATGTTAATGGTTGTGTATGAACTTCAAGTTCAGCACCCATATGTCTGGAATCAATACCGCTTACAAAGATCTTTATTTCATCATCTAAATCTGGTATATATTGTGCAAAACTCTTTGATTGATCATCCCAATTCGTAAAGTAGAAACCACCTTTCACATTAAGCGATCCGTCCAGACCCACAAAATTAAATCCGGTTTCAAGAGAAGTAAATTTCTCATTCTCCGGATCTTCAACCAGTTCTCCGGTCCAGTCATTAATCACCTCATCGAATATGGGGCATTTATTTACATAACCGGCATTTCCATAGAATCCAAAACTATCAGACAAGCGATAACTTACACCACCTTTACCCTGGTAGCCAAGAACCCAATCTGTTTCTGAGGTTAATTCGCCAGACTCAATATCAGGATCTCCATTCGCCAATGTATCAGCAGTTACAAAGTGGTCTGTATAAGCATATTTAACGGCAGAAAGGCCACCCATAATTGTAGCAGATAGTTTTTCTTTTGAATATTCACCCTGGGCATAACCCCCAAGCCAGCCAACTTTGTTGGTGTTATTATAATCAATTTTGCCACCGAGTCCTTTCATATAGTCATCAGCTGTATCGAAGTCATTGCCGGTAAAGGCGAAATAATCACCACCCAGCAGATCGCGAACTTCTCTGAAGTGATCAATTTCTGCAGTTCTGAGGTCAATGCCCACAGAAGTACTAACGTTATCATTAATGGTGTAATATGCTTTGGTTATTGCTCCGATTCCCCACTGCTGATTTACGCTGTTACGAAGGATACCCACAGATTTGTGTTCATTAGCTGAATATATCGAGTCAATAGTTGTTGCATTTTCTTCAATAGTTGAATTCCAGTCAATAATTCTTGATGGGCCGGAATAATCCCAGTTCAGACTACCGAAAGTACCTGTTCCACCGCCTTTACCCCCAGAATAGTAAAGAATGGAATAGAAATCTAACTGTTCGTTTAATTTTGTAAACCAGTTTAAATTAATTTGCGGTTTATGATAGTAATTTTCACTTTCGTTAAGAAAAGTTGGAGAGTATCTGTTATGGACTTTACCATCCCACCATTGTTTTCCGTTATAGGTAGGGTCTACAGAGTTCCAATTTTCATTGTAGTATATTCCATCGGTAGATTCTTCGAAATCAGAAAAATAATCAGCCATTACACTATCAGGCACATCCGAATTGTCTTTGGCATAATCATGACTAAATGCTGCCATATTCTGCATATACCGCATCTGACCATGTCTTTGAGGAGCACCAGCAGCATATAATTCAAGACGATTATTTTCATTGATATTATAACTTGTGGCAAGATAATATGACCAGGCGTCGGTCCATGTTGCATCAATGACACCATCGCCAGTCTTACGGGTAACATTAAAACTAAAGGCATATTTGTCATTAA
>JAUWNO010000307.1 GCA_030612605.1 Armatimonadota bacterium | reverse complement strand
TATTTGTTGAATCTAAATTTCCCAAAAACACCGGCTGGGATGGATCTGTTACATCTAAGATCGTAACACCACTAGAGAATTCACTTAAATAAGCAATATTATCGATAACTTGAACAGCATTAAAATGGTTACCATTAGAATAATCACCGATTAAAATCGGATTACTTATATCAATAATATCAAGTATTAATAAACCATCGTCACCAGCAGTAAGGTAAACATAATTCTCAGTTGCAAATGCTTTTATGTAAGTCATTTGCAGTAAATAATTTGAAACATAATAAGGATTATACGGATTGCTTATATTGATGATTTCTATTCCTGTATTTACAATTGATATAATTGCATATTGTTCAAAAATAAAAACATAATTAATTACACCTGTTGTAGTATATGAACTCATCAAAACCGGAGAATCAATATCAGTAATATCTAATATTACTAATCCATGTTCTGAATTTGTAATATAAGCATAATTTCCTGATATATCGATGGAAGAAGTTTCTCCTGAGATATCATAACTCCCAATTTTGTGGAATACGGCTAACAAATTGCATAAGCTTAACAAAATAATAGATATAAGCAGGGCTTTTCTTAACATAAATCATCCTTCAATAATTAAACCTATCGTTGCGAAGATTTTAACCATTCGCAAGGTTTTTAGCTTTTGCCTGCCTTGGCGTAGTGTAACGAAGACAGGTTCGTTGTTCGTGTCTGTTCTCAACTCAAGCCTTCGGTATGGTAAAGGTGAGAGAAAATCCGAATTCTTAAGTCAAGTCCAGCCCATTCAACCATTCGCAAGGTTTTATAATTTCCTATTCTTTTTTTCAGTGCATTTCGGTGTTTTCGGTGTTTAATTTCCCATTTCTTCGTGTTTCTTCGTGGCTAATACACAAACACCACACCACTGATAGGGAAGACCCATTCATCTTTTTTAGATGAAATCGTAATGCTTTTGCCATCAGATGAAATTTGAGGGAATTTGCTTCTACCGGAGAAAATGGGAACTGCTTCTACATTTTGCAGAACATCGCCAAAAATAAATGTTATTTTCGCTCCTTGAGTCAGTTCGATAAGATAAACAGAAACCTGGTGAGAATCTTTGGGATAATAAGTTTGAGTGGAAATGGAGAATTCCACTTCTTTTCCAATCAGATTTTTTAATTGCGGATGATAACAACGAATTTCAATGCAGCCTTCGGAAATCTTCATCTCATGATAAAGTTCGATGTTATTAACTTTCACAGAGGTCACATCAAAAACATTTGCTTTCAGGTCAAAATTATTATCCAAAAGCCAACGGTATTCCACATCATTTCGCAAGAAATACTTTTCGAGGAGCTTTTCATTTTTTGTACAAGCAATATTAAAATAGTCATTTTTGAGTTGTTTGGAGAAGGTGAGGGTTGTGTTAGTGAGGTAGTAAGAATTTTTTAACCCCCTTTTGTTCCCCCTTATGAAGGGGGATTCAATTGAATCTTTGAACCCTCTTTTGTTCCCCCTTATGAAGGGGGATGGAGCGGAATCTTTGAATTCGATGGTATGAACAAAATTACGTCGGTACGAAATATCTTTATCGTGTTCAACAAAGAATCTTTTGAGTACATCAGAATAAATGAGATTGGATATTTCCTTGCTTTGAAGTCTTTGCTCTATGGCAGTCTCAATGATTGTATTCAGCTTATCATCCGAATAATCTGTGGAAACAAAATCACGACGTAGAAGCGGGGAAGATGCGATTATTTTTCCATTCTCTTTATAATATCTTTTTGCTCGTCTGCCAATCTGACATAAAATTTCATAACTTGAACCGCTGTAAAGCGAGGTCAGAGATTCAGCTCGAATTGAATCGTGAGCATCACCCAGAAGAATGACTTCATCTCCCACAGAAATTTCTGCCAATTCAGTGATATCAACTGCGATCATATCCATACTCACTTTACCAATCACATCGCATAAAGTTTCTTTCATCAATACTTTGCCTTTATTGGAAAGCATGAAATCGTAACCGTCAGCATAACCAACAGGAAGAATTGCATATTTCAGAGGATGCTTTGTAATATAAGTTCGATTATAGCCTATTGATTCACCTTTTTCTACAGTTTTGATTTGAGTGATACGCGACTTGAAAGTCATAACCGGTTTCAGATTTATTTTTTTCTTTAAAGAATCATCAGTATAAACACCATAAGAAAGTAAACCTAATCTTACTAAATTTGCGTAATTATTTTGTGAAGTGATAATACCACTGCTGTTGGCAATATGAACGTACTTGGGTTTGAAATCTAATTCGGACAAAATTTTATTGAATTTATAAGATTGTTTGTTTGTATATTCTTCATCATTTTCTGCTGAAGAAAAATGAGAAAATATTCCTTCAATTTCCAGATTCTTTATTTCTCGAATTTTATTGATTTCTTCTATCGCTCTCGCATAAGAAATACCACTTCTTCCCATTCCTGTATCGATATTGATATGAACTTTAATTTTGAATGGACTTGTCTGTGCTAGTTTTTGAGCGAAATCAAAAGAAGAAACAGCAGGAATCAAATTATTTTCAATGATCAGGTTGATCTCATTTTCCATGGAAGGAGATAATATCAGTATCGGAATTTTAATGCCCTGATAACGAAGCAGCATTCCCTCCTGAACATTTGCTACACCCAGAAATGAAGCTCCGCATTGGATTGCCTTTTTTGATATTTCAAAAGCACCATGTCCGTAAGCATCCGCTTTGACGATTTGCATAAAATTTACATTTGGAGAAATGAACTTCTTCAGTTCATTCAAATTATTTTCAAAATTAGATAAATTTATTTCTGTCCAACTTCTTTCTTCTTTCATTCATTATTCCTTGAATTAGTTAAAGACTAACACTGATTATTCACTGAATTCTTTTCCTTGCTTTAATATGTTTTTGATGATCGATATAAATATACAAAACTATAAGAATTAACACAGGTAACGTGATATACCAGAATAGAATTAGGGCTTTTAAAGCCCGCAAAATCCATCCAACTAAAATCATAAAATTTATCATAGTTTATTTCTTATACTATTTCTTTCGGTCTGCATTTTAAAATCAATCCTTTTGTCATTCCCGTGTAAACGGGAATCTCTGCAGTACTAATAGATTCCCAATTCCCGATATACTTCGGGAGGAATGACACTTATACCTTTTTCAATAAATTTATTTTCATAATAAATCATAGTATATCAGCGTTCATCTGCATCCAATTTTTATTTCTTTTTTGTCTGTGTTTGTCTGTGTCAGTCTGTGGCGAAATCAAAAAAACTTCGCTGCCAAGTCTGCTAATGCTGAGCGTTCACCTTTATCTAATGTAACGTGTCCGACAATTTTTTCTGCTTTAAATTTTTCTACAGCAATGCTCAAGCCATTGCTCTCAGAATCCAGGTAAGGAATATCGATCTGATAAGGGTCTCCGGTAAGCACAACTTTTGTGTCTTCTCC
>JAUWNO010000476.1 GCA_030612605.1 Armatimonadota bacterium | reverse complement strand
ATTATGTATATACAGATACCCATCCTTAATAATTCCCCGGATAGGGTAACCATTATCAGCAGGTCTCCCGATATCGTGTATTTCTTTTCCTATCAAAACATGATCCCGCCCGGTATCGATTATGCCTGACTTGTCTGAATAGAAAATATCTGTCAGGCTTTTACCTTCAACAGACTGCATACCAATTTGTTTTTCATCTATTTGTGAAAGTTCAAGAATAGTAGGAGCAATATCTATAAAACTAACAAAGTCATCAACAACCCTGCCGGATGTCTCAATTCTGTTTTTCCACATTATAGAAAGTGGTACATGATTGGAATATTCATATGCCTGCCCCTTTACTCTGGGAAATGGCATACCATGATCTGAGGTGGCAATTACCAGGGTATTGTCCAGCTTGTTTTGTTCCTCAAGAATAAAAAGTATTTTTTGCAGATGCCGGTCAAAATACTCAATCTCAAATGCATAATCCAGCATATCTGTTCTCACACTATCAATATCCGGCCAAAAAGAATATACACTATCTATATCAGATAATTTTTTCCCGCCTTTCCTGATACCTGCCTCAAATTCATATGACCGGTGAGGTTCATGTGCACCATACCAGAAACAAAATGGTTTATTTTCCGGTTTACTCAGAAGGAAAGAGCGGAAATTTTCCGCATAATCAACATTCGAAATATATTCTGCAGGTGGATTTGTTTTTATTCCCTGATAGGGATCCCCCGTGAGCCTCCTGGGTTTGCCATTTATTTTCCCGGGTACTCCCGGAGCCCATCCTTTTCCCGTATAGCCTGTGTAATAGCCATTCTCTTTTAATGCTTCAAAAAATGTCTTGAATTTTTCAGGAAAATAGCACCAGTGGTTTGCCGCCTCTTCAAGATGCCAGGAATTCCTTCCTGTAAGAATGCATGACCGCGAAGGAGCACATTTTGCATTGGGTGTATAGGCATTTGTAAATAAAATGCCTTCCTTTGCCACCCTGTCAAAACCGGGGGTCTTTATCCATGAATATCCATATGCACTCATATGACTTGCATCGTCTGCAATACATATCAGAATATTAGGCTTCGCCGGCAATTTCCCGGATTGCTGCCTGTGGGTATTACAAGACAGAATTAGCAAAATTCCTGACAGTAATAAACCTGTTCTGAAAAATAATAGTAATCTTTTCATTATTTATTTTTTTTCGTAATTATTTAGCTGCTTAAGCAAAATTACATCAATATATAGGATAAAAATACAAAAAACCAACCTGTATTAACAATTTTAGTGCTCTTGTGTGAATTGCTTTCATGTTCTGAAGATTTTAAAGTCTCTATGAATCCTGAATTTTGAATGTATTTTTTTCTGGTCTTTTAAATATTCAAATCTCAAGGGCATAATTTCTGAAAATCAAGTGATATCAATAATTTTAGCATTATTGATTTGATAACTTTTTGCTCAAAAATTTGATATTTAATAGTAATCCGAACTACTTTTGAAAAAACAAAAAGTTTGGATAAAGATCAAAAAATATCAGAATTAATAATCAAGGTTGATTGTCTTGCTCAACGCTTAGAGAAGACCGAAAAAAGTATTGAAAAATTAGAATTTGTAAATACCGCACTTAGATTGGAGAATACCAAACTTAAGGTGGAGAATAACGAACTAAGGTTAGAAAATAACGAATTAAAAACGCGAATAAATAGTAATAGCAAAAATAATAGCAAACCACCATCGATTGATGGCTACAAAAAGAAGCCTGCATTTCCTAAAAAGAAAAAAGGCAAACAAGGAGGCCAGAAAGGACATAAAGGACGTACCTTGCAGCAAGTTGACAATCTGGACAAAATAGTAGAATGTAATCCTGATAAATGTAGTTGTGGACATGAGTTTACAAAAAATGAGTTGATTTTATCGGAAACACGCCAGGTCTTTGATTTGCCACAACCCCGATTAGAAGTTACGGAATACCAAATACATAAGGCAAGGTGCCCTATATGTGGCAAATTACATAAAGGTGCCGCACCGGAAAACGTGAATGCCCCTGTTCAATATGGCAATGGAGTAAAAGCTTATGCCG
>JAUWNO010000278.1 GCA_030612605.1 Armatimonadota bacterium | reverse complement strand
AATTTTAAGGATGGGCTCAATCAATCTGCAAATTGAGAACCTGACTTCTTAAAAAAGTCAGGTTTTTTTATTCTTATTTTTAATATCTCAAAGATTTATTATTTTTTTCATAATAAAAAGTTAGACAATAAATATTAAAATAAAAACTTTGTTTTCCCCAAAAATTCTGGCGGTCATGATGCAAACAAAAGATTTTTTATTTGAAATAGGTACGGAAGAAATACCTGCGGGCTATATTTCAGCTGCAGTAAATACGCTCAAATCATATTTTGCATCCAAACTAAAAGAAGCAAAACTTTCTTATGAAAAGATAAGCACCTTTTCCACACCAAGAAGATTAGTTATTAAAGTCACTAATTTACAAACAAAGCAGGAAGATGAAGTTATTGAAAAAACCGGACCTGCAAAAAATATCGCTTATGATGAAAACGGAAACCTGACAAAAGCTGGTTTGGGATTCCTAAGCGGAGTTAATGAAAAAGAAATCTATTTCAAACAAACTCCAAAAGGCGAAAAAATAGCCATAAAAATCCAAAAACAGGGAAAAGATACAAAACTGATTCTGGCTGAATTCATTAAAGGTGTTATAAAGGAAATTCCCTTCCCTAAAAAAATGAAATGGAACCAGCAGCAATTTTCGTTTGCCAGACCTATACGCTGGCTGCTTGCTATTTACGGCAGCGAGGTTATTCCTGCTGAATTTAACGGAATCAAAACCGGAAATATCTCTTATGGCAATCGTTTTCAGAAATTAGAAAATCCAATAAAAATCAATTCTGCTGATGAATATGAAGAAAAATTGAAATCTGTTTTTGTGATTGCCAATCGTGATGAAAGAAAAGAAATGATAATTGAGCAGATTCATTTGCTTTTTAAAGATTCCTCGGAAAACATCATGGAAGATAAAAATCTTTTAGAAACAGTTACGGATTTGGTCGAATTCCCAACTGCAATAATTGCAGAATTTGATGAAAAATATTTAAACCTTCCCAAAGCTGTAATCACTTCAACTTTATCTGAACATCAAAAATACTTCCCTGTTATTAATAAGGAAAAGAAGCTAATTAATAAATTTGTTTTTATCTCAAATGGAAATCCTGAGAATTCCGAACTGATAAAACTGGGAAATGAAAAAGTTATTAAAGCTCGTTTAGATGATGCAGCATTCTATTATAATGAAGATAAAAAACAACCTTTGGAATCTTATGTGGCAAAATTAGAAGACGTTACTTTCCAAACCGGACTTGGAAATCTTTTTGAAAAAACAGAACGCATCATGAAGATAGTAATCTTCTTAAACAATAATTTAGAATTAAAAGAAACGGAGAAAAAAAACTCGCTCCGAGCAGCTTATCTTTGCAAAGCAGACCTGGTTACTTTGATGATAAATGAGAAAGAATACACCAAGCTTCAAGGATATATGGGATACAATTATGCCCTGGAAAGCGGAGAATCTCCGGAAACTGCAGAGGCGATTCTCACCCATTATCAGGGTGGAAACGCAAAGGATGAATTTCCCATGAGCAAAGTCGGTGCTTTGGTGGCAATTGCAGATAAGATGGATACTGTTTGCGGAATTTTTGGTGTGGGACTGATTCCAACCGGTTCCAAAGATCCATTTGCTCTGCGGCGTGCTGCTAATGGAATTGTTCAAATTATCGATTCCCAGAAATTTGAAATTAACCTTCATCGATTAATCGATAAAACTTTTGAAATTCTCAAAGATAAATTAGTAAAACCTGAAAATAATAAAAAACTTGTTTATGATTTTTTCAGACAAAGAATAAACCGGTTCTTGAAACAAACCGGAATCGATTATGATGTAATCGAGAGCGTGATGCACATTGACCATTCCAATATTACAGATTTGAAGCAGCGAGCATCTGACCTGCAAAAATTCAAACAAAGAGAAGATTTCATCAAACTTGTGATAGGTTTTAAAAGAGTTTCCAATATCATTGCTGAAGCAAAAGACCTTGGTGCTGTGAACACTCAACTTCTTCGTGAAAACACAGAAAAAATTCTTTATGATAAATATCTTGCTTTTTCAGATTCCATGGAAAAATCCCTCCAAAAGAAAGATTATAAAAAGGTAATGGAAAATCTGGTTAGTTTCAGTATTTTAATAGATAATTTTTTCGATGATGTTCTGGTAAATGTCTCGGTAGAAGAACTAAGACAAAACAGGTATAATCTTTTAGGAAAGATCAGAAAACTGTTTCTGCATGTGGCAGATATTACCAAGATAGTGGTGGAAGAACAGAAATAACTGGTTCTTTTAAGGTTCAAGGTTCAGGGTTCAAGGTTCAAGGTTCTGGGTTCAAGGTTCAGGGTTCAAGGTTCAGGGTTCAAGGTTGGGATGAAACTAAAACCAGAATGAAACCTTGAAAGTGCTAACTTGAGACACTCTGAAAATGTCTCTTTCAATGGATACTTTCATTTGACACTTTCAGAGTAATAATCTAAAGAAACCTTGAAAGTGCTAAGCACGAAGAAGTATTGAAAGAAACCTTGAAAGTGCTAAGCAGGAAGAAGTATTGAAAGAAACCTTGAAAGTGCTAAGCACGAAGAAGTTTTTGAAAGAAGCCTTTTCAAGGGTGGTTTTTCGCTTTCGAAAAACTCAAGTTTTTTAGCCTGAAGTACATATTTTCAAAAATTTGTGTTAATTCGTGTAATTCGTGTAATTCGTGGATAGAATTTGATATTGGATATTCAGCATATCAGCTAATAAAAAAAAGATTATGTAACTAAATAATTAAAGAAGAAGGAGTTATAATGACAATTCAACTTTCTCATAGAGCAAAAGCAATTAAAGCTTCACCTACTCTTGCTGTTTCTGCACTGGCAAAACAGATGAAAGCCCAAGGAATCGATGTACTCAATTTTGGTGTAGGTGAACCAGATTTTAATACACCGGATTACATTAAAGAAGCCGGCAAAAAAGCGATCGATGATAATTTTACCAGATATACTGCTGCTGCCGGAATCATGGAATTAAGAGAAGCAATTTCTGCTAAATTAAAAAAAGATAATAATCTCGATTGCAATCCTAATGATATCATTGTTTCACCCGGAGCAAAAGCTGCCATCATAAATATCCTGATGTCTGTATGCGACCCGAGAGATGAGGTCTTGATCCCCTCGCCGTATTGGGTGAGCTACACTTCCCAGGTGGAAATGATGGATGCCCTTCCCGTTCTTCTGCCCACCACAATTTCCAGTAAATTCAAAATAACATCAGAACAACTCGAAGAAAAAATTCTATCTTTGAGCAATCCCAAAGCTCTGATTATGAATTCCCCCAATAATCCCACAGGTTCGGTTTATAATAAACGGGAATTAGAAAAAATTGCTGAAGTTTGCTTGAAACATAATATTTTGATCATTTCAGATGAAATTTATGAAAAACTAATTTATGATGGAGAAAAGCACGTTTCGATCGCTTCTCTTTCAGATGAGATCCGCGAAATCACAGTTCTCATTAATGGCGTTTCCAAAGCTTATGCTATGACCGGATGGCGTTTGGGATACGCAGCCGGACCTACGGAAATCATCAAAAGAGCAATCAGGATTCAAAGCCATACTACCTCAAATGTAAATTCCATGACTCAAAAAGCAGCTTTGGCAGCACTCACGCAAGATGACGGAAGCGTGGAAAAAATGCGTAAAACATTTGAAAAAAGAAGAAATTTCCTGGTTGATAGATTGAAAAAAATCGAGCATGTGAAATGCCTGCTTCCAAAGGGTGCTTTCTACACAATGCCAAATGTGGCTTATTATCTGAGC
>JAUWNO010000353.1 GCA_030612605.1 Armatimonadota bacterium | reverse complement strand
AATATCAGTATAAGCTTTAGTTAATTGTTTCATAGGATGCAGCATCGAAAAAATCGCAAATAAAAATGCAGTAAAACTACCAAATGTAAAGGTGCTGTCTGCTGCTAAAACCTGTCTCCCTCCAATAATAAGAACAATTATTCCGGTGATAGTTCCGTTGAGCTCGGAGAGGGGAACATTGATGGCAGAGTAAACAATGGATTTTCGCCAATACTTAAAATATTTTTCATTGATATTCTTAAATTTTTTAAATTCGAAATTCTCACGAGAAAACGCCTTCACGATTTTCATGCTGCTCAATGTTTCTTCAACATTAGAAAACATATCTGACGATTGAGCTTGAATTTTTTTGGCATACTTCTTAATCTTTTTTCCCAGATAACCCAAAATCAAACTAAAAATCGGCAGCAAAATAAGACTGATCAGGAAAAGCTTTGCATTCAGAAAAAGCGCAATTCTGGCGAAAACCAGAAGCAAAATAATATCCTGTAACGCCCTGAATAACGAACCAATAAAAAGGTTGCTCACGATTTTTACATCTGAAACCATTCTGACCAATGAATCTCCAACTTTATTCTTACCGAAAAAAGCTAAGGACTGATAGAGATATTTCTTAAACATTCGGTCACGAACTTCACGGATCGTTTTTCCGCGAAGATTGGCAAACATCAACCTGTTGCCATAGAAAAACAGGTTTTTGATCAGAACCAGTGTAATCAAGAGAACGCTGATGAATCCTAATAAAAACAGCGAATCTGTAACTGATAGAATATCTTTCAAACTATCTAAAAGTGGTTTATAATCTGATGTTTTAGTTAACGTGAAAATACTCCCGTTTTGAGTAAAGAATTCAGAGATTGCGGTTTGGACTGCATTCCAAAAATCTGGAAAATTTGAATATAAAATTTGAGGTTTGGAATCTACAAAAACATAGTCAAACAAAGGAACAGCCATGGTTATGCTGACTCCACTGAAGATGGCGAATCCGAACATGAAGAAAAGCCCGGCTAACAAATATCCCCAGTGCCGAATCATTATTTTATAGATTCTACTAAGATTTTTCATCAATCTCCTTTTGCAAAAATAGGATAAAATTTTCGTTATATTTAATGTCAATAATAATTTGTCGGAATATTGCTTTTCAAGCTTGAGATTGTGTAGCCACTAAGAACACGAATGATCACGAAGAAAAAAATATTCCGCTTGTAACGAAACTCCGTTTCGTGGCAAAAGCATTATAACGTTTTCATAATCTGCTGGTAAATATAATTTTACAAAACAGAGTTTTTAAACAAGTCACATTCCTAAACAGGAGTTTAGAAAGAGCGGAATTGTGTAGCCACTAAGAACACGAAGGATCATAAAAAAATCTTTACTACGGACTCTCACTGACTTTTCTTTTTTTTGACATAATTAACAGGATATACCGGATATTTACAATAATTAAATCTTATCCTGTAATTCCTGTTTATCCTGTCTAACATTTTTCATAATTTATCATATTTTATCTGAGTTCACCCCGTAAGATAAGTTAATTATCAAATCAATTTAACTTAGATACACAATTATCTAACGGGGTAAATCTGCGTCTATTTCTTTACAAAGAAAACTATCTTAAGCAAGTTCTTATACTTGATACGCTCGAAAAAATCCTTTACAAAGAAAAGCCGGATTTATGATTTGTCCAAATTTTTGAAAGGAGGAGTTCATGGCACTGAATCCGGAAGCCAAGAAGGCGATCATGGTAGAGTTTAAACTCCATGATTCTGACACTGGATCACCAGAGATCCAAGTCGCATTGCTTACACAAAGAATCAAAGACATTACCGAACATCTCAAGATTCACAAAAAAGATTTTCACTCAAGAAGAGGTCTGCTAAAGCTGATTGGTCAGAGACGAAGATTGCTTGATTACATTCAGCGAAAAGACATCAAGCGTTACAGGAAGTTGATTAAAGAACTTGGATTGAGAAAATAGATTATATTGCGAAGACTGCCTTCGTAATATTTTTCGTTTTGGATGGGATCTTGAGCAATATGCTAAACTCAATTCAACCTGGTTTTAGTCTATTGCTTTTTATTCCCGCCAAAATTATCCTAAAGTAAAAAGAATTAACTTTTATCATGCTTAACAAATTATTTTAAAAAAGGGGAAAAAATGCACAATTTTGACATTAAGAAAAAAACAATTGAAATTGCCGGCAGACAGCTAACAATCGAAACCGGCAGAATGGCTAAACAGGCAAATGGTGCGGTTTTTGTAACTTATGGTGAAACAAGTATTCTGGTTACAGCAACTGCATCTAAAGAAGCAAGGGAAGGAACTGATTTCTTTCCATTAACCGTAGATTTTATAGAAAAGATGTATGCTTCCGGTAAAATCCCGGGCGGATTTTTCAAACGAGAAGCAAGACCAACCACAGATGCCACTTTGAACGCCCGTCTGATCGACCGAACCCTCAGACCACTTTTTCCGAAAGGATTCAGAAATTCTGTTCATGTGGTGATTACAGTTTTATCTTATGATGGTAAAAATCCTTCGGGAAATCTGGGTATTTTGGCAGCTTCAGCTGCTCTATCAATTTCTGATATTCCATTTAGCGGACCTATTGCAGGAGTGAAAGTTGGAATTATCAAAGATGAAATCGTGATAAATCCTGATGCAGAACAGCTAAAACAAACCCAACTCGATTTGGATGTTGCCGGAACCGAAAGCTCCATTGTTATGATCGAAGCAGGAGCAAATGAAGTTATTGAAGAAAAAATGATGGAAGCAATCTATCAGGGACATGACACAATCCAAAAAATCGTTGAATTCCAAAAAGAACTCATTTCCGAAGCTGGAAAAGAAAAGATGGAAGTGACTCTCGATATCATACCTGAAGATATTTTATCTAAGATTGAAAAAGAATATGGAAAACCGATTGAACAGGCTGCAAATATTCAGGGAAAACTTGAACGTTATGAAGCAGTGGAAAAGATCAAAGATGAAATCCTGACAAAGTATTCGGAAGAAATTGGTGAAGAAGCTTTTGAGGAATT
>JAUWNO010000240.1 GCA_030612605.1 Armatimonadota bacterium | reverse complement strand
AACCAACAGCTAAACGAAGATTCCTTTTATACTTATTTTCCGGGTGTAAAATTTTTGAACTAAGTTTCTCCGTAATTTGTTTTCAAAAGGATCGTTTTCAATTGTTGGGATTTTCAGATCATTCAGTTTATCTTCAAAGTTTTTCACTTTCGACCTCCTTCTCAAGTATTGAGCGTAACTTGTTAATGGTTCGGTGAATTTGAACTTTTATTGCTCCCTCTTTTTTATTGTAGATTTCAGCAATTTCTGCATTTTTCATTTTTTCAAAATATTTGAAAGCAATCAGGTTTTGTTCATCAAAAGAAAGATTTTTCATCTTTTCTTTTACCAGTTCATAATCCAGCTTAGAATTAGTTTGCGGATTTGCTAAAGACATTTCCATGATTTTATTTTCACGTTTGAGATTCCTGTAATATTGATTGATTTCATTCACAGCTATCCGGAATAACCAGGATGAGAACGAACATTTCTTGGAATTTATAAAGCGAAAGAATGTAAGTTTTTTCATTGCTTTATAAAAGACATTGGATACTATATCATTGCGAATAGCCTCGTTTTCCACTCTATGAAAGACAAAATTATTAATTTTCGGAAAATACTTCCGATAAAGGAAATCGAAATCCTTTAAATCCTTTTTTGCTCTGAGAATTCTTCTCTTTTCAGATTCCAAGCTCAAATCCTTTAGCATGCGTTTTTTGATTCTCTACTAATAAAACGAAAATCTTAATAAAAGTTACAATTTTTTTTTGATTCTTTCTGTAAACTGATTTTTCAGGTGTTCATTTGCGTACAGTTCATGTTTCATTTCCGAACGCTTTTAACAGGCTTAACTACCTTGAAATATTGTAACTCGCTGATATTTAATAGCATAAACCATTGGCACATTTATTGCATTAATTTATATGGCTAACATTTCCCAGTTGAGTATTTTGACTGTGAAATATTTAAAACCGCATAGCGGTGCAATATTTGTAACCCAATGCGTTAGCTTTGGGTAATAGAATGAAATGGAATATTAGCTTCAGAGAAGCGATATGTTATTCAATGTAAGATTAGGATAGATGCCACTGCTACGCAGTTCTGTTTTGGTATGGATAGATAGACCGAAAGCTAACGCATTCGACTACAAAGATATAGCTTCTCTGAAGCTGAAAAAAAGAGAAGATTTATGATTAAAATTGAAAAGGAAAATGTTAGAAAAGAATCAAAATAATTAATCTAAAAAAACTAAAAAAAATTAGTCTGATATTAGACTAAACAAAAAGTTATTGGAGGTCTTTTATGAAAAAAATCATTTCTATTTTATCATTAATTGTTTTACTTTCCGGTTGTGCCACCACAGGATTCGATATCTTAGAAATTAATAGAAAAAAACTTCCAAAAGGCGTAAAAGGTTATTACAGTTCTCCCATAGAAATCAAACTTAAAAACATTGAAGAAACTGCAAATTTCAATATAGAATTTATCTATTCTAATGATTCACATTCCTGGTTTTTAATTTTAACCGGTTTTGAGAAAAACACAGGATTATTCATCAAAAAGATTAAGTTTCTGATCGATGATGATCCAATTGAAACAGAAAGTATCATTTCAACTGAATTTGAAGTTGATTATCCGGTGGTAATTCCAATAGAAGATAGAAACGTATATTTTTTAAGTACTGATTTTTATAAAAAAATCGTTCATGCCAAACAGGTGAAGATGTATCTAAACAGTGAAAAAAAAGAATTTGAAGGTATGTTTACAAAAAAAGATATAAAAAATTTCGGTATTTTCTATAATTACATCAGGAAAAATGTAATAGAAAATAAGACGGTAATTATAAAATAGAGTTTGTATATAAAGCATGAAAACTTGAGTTAAGCTTCCCGCTATCAGCAAGGTGATAGTTCTATTAAGATGAAAACAAAAACCTAGAACATCGGAATGTTCAGTTTGCTGATCTTCCGATTGTATGGGCAAGAACTTCTTTACATTCCGAAGATTCGACAAGTCGAAACATTCGGAAGTTGGAAATTGTTTTCATAGGAGCTCTCCGGCAACTGCCGGATGGCTTGACTTAAGTTGGTTGTCTCATATCAACTTAACTCAAGACTGATGTCTTAAGTCAAGTTTCTTTATGCTATATAAAACCCGACTTTACGGACAAATAATAAATAGAGAGGAAATAAATGTTTAAAAATTATTTGAAAGTCGCTTTCAGAAATTTATTGAGAAATAAATTCTATACAACAATAAACATTATCGGGCTGGCAATTGGATTAACCTGCACAATATTAATTGGTTTATACATCCAAAATGAACTTTCTTATGATAAACACCATGTCAAACACAAGAGGATCTACCGTCTGGAATCGCATTTTACTATCCAGGAATCCGATGATTTTTTTGCAGCCACATCATTTCCGCTGGCAGTTGCTTTAAAGCTGGAATATCCTGAAGTTGAAGAGTATGCTCGTTTTACACCAATGGATAATAATCTCTTTGAAATAGATGGTAAAAAGTTTTTTGAAGATAATGTCTATTATGCAGATTCCACTACTTTTAATGTGTTCACTCATAAATTTATTTCCGGCTCTCCGGAAAAAGCGCTCAGCGAACCTTATACTATGGTTCTAACAGAAGGTTTTGCAAGAAAAATTTTTGGAGACGAGAATCCAATCGGAAAAGTTTTAGCTACAGGATATGGATTCAGCTTCACCATTACAGGCGTTATCAAAGACCTACCACAAAACCTGCACCTTAAATTTGAAGCTTTATGTTCAATGATAACTCTGGCTGAGTTTTTCGGTCATGACAGGTATCACAGCCTTGAATCCGGTTCATTTTGGCAGATAGGACACTACTCTTATATTTTGCTAAAAGAAGGTGCGGACATCCGAAGTATTTTAGATAAATATCCCCAATTTAATGAAAAATATATCAAACCTGTTGGTGACCAGATCAATTCAAAATTTCAGTTGATGGTACAACCTCTTGCAGATGTTCATCTGCATTCCAGAGTGGGATATGACCAGCCAACAGGAAATATTACATATGTGTACACATTCGGTATTGTGGCAATATTCCTGCTGCTGATTGGTTGTATAAATTATATGAATATGGCAACAGCACGTTCGGCAAAAAGAGCTGTTGAGGTCGGCATCAGAAAAGTGGTTGGTGCACGTAGAGGATTATTGCAGAAGCAATTTTTGATTGAATCTCTTTTAATTACATTTCTGGCTTTAATTCTGGCGTTTATTGCGATCGAATTTCTGCTACCTGCTTTTAATGAAATTTCCGGTAGGCATTTAGAAGTAGATATCTCCGGTAATCTGCTTTTTTATATTGGTATTTTGGGCATCACCGTCTTTGTAGGAATTGTATCCGGTAGTTATCCTGCGTTTTATCTATCATCATTTATTCCGGTAGAAGTTCTCAAAGGAAAAATCGGTTCCAGGGGAAAAGGAGCATTAAGGAAGATACTGGTTCTGCTGCAATTTTCCATCTCGATAATTATGATCATCGGTACAGTTACAGTTACTCAACAGCTTAATTTTCTGCGTACAAAAGATTTGGGATTCGATGAGGAAAATATTGTTGTACTTACAGTGCGTGATACAACCGGTGTGAAAAATCTTGATGTTTTTAAAGAAGAACTTCTTAAACATCCAAATATTTTAAAGGCTGGAAAATCATCCAGTATTCCGGGACAAGGTTATGGGATACTTGTGCAACGTTATGAAACAAATGACGGCACATTAGCGGAAAAAGGTATAAATTTCGTTTTTGTTGATAATGATTATCTTGATACAATGAATATGAGAGTAATCAAAGGTAGAGATTTCGATCCTGAGCTTCAAACCGATATTGAAGAATCCATCCTGATAAATGAAAAAACTGCTGAAGTACTTGGTTGGAGAGATGATGCACTCGGTAAACGCATCCAGTTTGGAGCAGGTCTGGATGGTTCTGCCACTAGAGAAACAAAAGTTGTTGGAGTTGTGAAAGATTTTCATTATACTTCATTGCATAATGAAGTTGACCCAATCGTAATATTATTGGCAGATTCTCCACTCAGAAATATCAGTTTGCGGATTAGAGGTGAAGATATCATAAATACATTGGATTTTATTGAAGAAAAATGGAATGAATTCTGTCCAACCTTTCCCTTTGATTTTACATTTCTGGATGACAGCTTGAATGAACTGTATATTGCAGAACAAAAGATTGGTGAGGTATTTTCCTATTTTTCTATTCTTTGTGTTTTCATAGCCTGTTTAGGATTGTTTGGATTGGCAGCTTTTACTGCAGAACAAAGAACCAAAGAAATCGGAATTCGTAAAGTAATGGGAGCATCTGTTTCAAGCATTGTTATCCATCTCTCC
>JAUWNO010000152.1 GCA_030612605.1 Armatimonadota bacterium | reverse complement strand
ATCTTCTTTATAATCACCACGAGCAGCAGAACCAAATAGATAGAACTCCGTATCTTTCCCAAAGCTATTTTTTATTCTTTTTTTTAAAAAAGCAATCGATTTTTGAATATTTTTCTTTTTCATATTTCATTCCCCATACTTTTCAGTATAAAGCAGAGCACAATCCTTCGCCATTTTTCTTATTCTACCAATATAAGCTGCCCTTTCTGTAACACTGATAACGCCACGTGCATCGAGAAGATTAAAGGTGTGAGAGCATTTGAGCAGATAATCATAAGCAGGATAGACCAGCTTTTCTTTGATAAGATTGGAAGCCTGCTGTTCATAATCTTTGAAGGAAGCAAAAAGAGATTTCACGTCTGCAAGTTTGAAGTTAAACTCAGAAAACTCAACCTCCTTATCAAAGAACAGATCCCCATACTTTGTTGTATTGTTCCACTTAAGATCTTTAAAATCATCCACATCCTGAATGTACATTGCCAGCCGCTCCAAGCCATAAGTCAGCTCAACACTGATGGGAAATACTTCGATTCCTCCTACTTGCTGGAAATAGGTGAATTGGGAAATTTCCATGCCGTCCAGCCATACTTCCCAACCCAGTCCGCTGGCACCTAAAGTCGGTGATTCCCAGTCATCTTCCACAAAGCGAATATCATGTTTTTCTGTTTCGATGCCAATTACCTGCAGACTTTTTAGATAGATAGTCTGAATATTGTCTGGAGTTGGTTTGATGATAACCTGAAATTGATAATAATGCTGCAACCTGTTGGGATTTTCTCCGTAACGACCATCTTTTGGTCTGCGGCAAGGTTGAGCATAAGCTATTGCAGTTGGCTTTTTACCCAGAACTCCAAAAAAAGTGGCAGGATGAAAAGTCCCTGCTCCCATTTCCATATCATAAGGCTGAAGAATGTTGCATCCGTTTTCTGCCCAGAAGTGCTGTAATTTTAAAATTATATCCTGAAAATTCATCTTTCACCTTTCTAATATATCTCTAAATATTTATCTAATTCCCATTTAGTTACCTGGGTACTGTATTCATCCCATTCTTTGGTCTTTGCATCCAGGTACTTTTCAAATGTGTGCTTTCCCAGAGCATTTTTCATTGTCTTATCTTTTTTTAGCATTCGTAATGCCTGCCATAAAGTGGGAGGGATCGTATCGATCTCCATTTCCTTCAATTTCTCATAACTGAAAAGGTAAAGATCTTCTTCCAAAGGCTTTGGTGCGGATAGATTGTTCCTGATACCTTCCAGACCAGTTTTCAGCATTACTGCAAAAGCAAGATAGATATTGCAACTTGGATCAGCACTTCTAATTTCAACTCTCGTAGAATGAGGATTTCCTTTAAACGAACTCGGAACCCTGATAAGTGCAGATCGGTTCGTTCTTCCCCAACAGATATAGACAGGTGCTTCATAACCAGGAACGAGCCTTTTATAAGAATTTACTGTAGGGGAGAGAACCGCAGTCATCCCTTTGATGTGAGCTAATTGACCGGCAATATAATTGTATGCGAGCTTTGATAATTTATATTCGTCTTTCTCATTATAGAAAGCGTTCTTTCCTGTTTTAATATCGAACAAACTCTGGTGAACGTGCATTCCGGAACCATTTACATCTGCAATGGGTTTGGGCATGAATGTAGCGTGAAGTCCGTGTTTCTGAGCAATAGCTTTTACAACAAAACGAAGTGTGATCGCATTATCTGCAGTTTTCAGTGCATCGCTGTATTTAAAGGAGATCTCGTGCTGTCCGATCGCAACTTCGTGATGAGTGGTTTCGATCTCGATGCCGAATTTTTCTAAAGCCACGCTCATTTCTCTTCGAATATCATAAGCTTCATCTGTGGTCAGATCAAAATAGCCAGCAGTATCGTGCGGAAGCGGAGAAAGTCCGTTTTCTGTTTTGAAAAGGAAGAATTCCATCTCCGGTCCGGTATTAAAAGTAAATCCCATTTTATTTGCTTCTGCAATCACTTTTTTCAGGATAAACCTGGGATCACCTTCAAAAGGTTTACCATCCGGAGTATAAACATCACAGATGAATCTGGCAGTATTCCCATGTTCGGAATGCAGCCAGGGAATTACTGCATAAGTATCCATATCAGGTTTAAGATACATATCACTTTCGCATATCCGGGAAAAACCCAGAATTGAAGAACCATCAAACCAAACGCCATCTTTCAAGGCATCGGGAAGCTGTTTTACGGGAATGGTTAAGCTTTTTACAATTCCGTATAAATCCGTGAATTGCAATTGAATAAATTTTACTTTATCCGTCCTAATTTGCTGCATTTTTTTTTCAGTTTCCATTATTTACCTCATAATATTTAAAATAAATTTGATTGATATTTTAAATATTTTTATAGCATAAGAAGTCAAGAGGAATTTTAATATGACATTCTTTAATCATTATCAGAAAAATTATTTTTAGATTAGGATTTTTTTTGACAAAAAATACAAGGTAATTAATTTTAAAACATCTTCAAAAAAAGGAGAAAAAGTTGAAACGGATTATTCAAATTTTTTTATTAGGATTCTTTGTTATAAATTTTTTAAATGCTCAAGATAAAATTGGCGAATCTGAAAACGGATATAAATTACCATCAGAAAAAGTAACAAAAATCTTTAATGCTCCCTCGTTTCCATATTTCAGTTTTGTCAATTTTGATGAAATTGCCTTCGAGATGAAATGGCAGTCAAAGCAAACCCTGGAAAATATATCCCAACCATTTGTAGAATTAGCTGGAGAGCAGATTTCCATAAAGTTGAATGCTCCCATGAAAACCTATCCTGATACTTCTTTAACAATTCATAATTTTCAAACCGGAGAAAAAATTTCTGTTAAACTTCCCCCAAACATCAAAATTCGAAAAAGAAAACTCTCTTTTGACCATTCCAAATTGGCTTTATCCCTTGAAACAGAAAATGGTATAAATTTATTAATTGTTGATGTTGAATCAGGAACATTCAAATCCATTGAAAATCTTTTTATTAATGATGTTTTTGAAGATGGTGGATTTCAATGGCTGAATGATAATAAAACTTTGTTGATAAATTCAATCCCGAAAAATAGGGGAGAGATTCCGCTAAAACCAAAAATTCCCATATCTCCAATTATTGAAGAAACGATTGGAAAAATCAGTCAAACCAGAACCTATCAAAATCTTTTGAAAAACAAATATGATGAAGAGTTGTTTGATTATTATTTTACTTCGCAATTGGTTTTGCTGGATGTTTCAAATATGGAAATTTCAGAAATTGGAAAACCCGGAATTTTTGATGAAGTAGAAATATCTCCAAACAATCAATTTATCTTTATTTCTCAGATTCAAAGACCTTATTCTTACGAGCTTCCATTTTATCGATTTCCAAAGAAATTTCAGGTTTGGAAAATGAATGGGGAATTGATTACAGTTATTTATGATAGACCTTTGCAGGATCAAATACCGATTGGTGGAACTTACATCGGACCACGCAGTTTTCGCTGGCAACCCCTGAAAGATGCAGCTCTTGTCTGGGTTGAAGCTCTGGATGAAGGTAATCCAAAAAAGGAAGTTGATTTTCGTGATAAAATTTTACGATTGGATTTATTGTACGGAAAATCTGTAGAAGTTATTTTCAAAACCAAACATCGTTTTTCTGGTATTGAATGGTCAGAGGAGCTTGACGAATTGATTTTCTCTGAATATGATAGAGACAAGCTTTGGAGAAGAAAATGGTTATTTCAAATACGAGATAAAAAACCAAAACTTATCTTTGATTTAAGTATTCGCGATAGATATAATTCACCGGGAGATTTGGTAAAGAAAACTGCAATTAATGGTAAACAGGTTTTTATCAAAAATGATAATAATGTTTATTTCATAAATAATTCTGGTGCAACTCCAGAAGGGAATTTTCCGTATTTAGCCAAATTCAATCTGGACACTAAAGAAAAGGAAATTTTATTTAGATGCAGAGAAAATTATTTTGAAAGAATTTATGGATTTATTGGAGATGGTTTTAATAAAATCGCTATCAAAAGTGAAAATCAAACAATTCCTCCAAACTACTTTTTCGTGAATTTAGATTCTAAAGAAAGGGAGGAAATCAGTAATTATCCACATCCTTATCCTGAATTGGATATTACAAAAGAACTTATTTTTTATGAAAGAAATGACGGAGTTCCTTTAACCGGAATTCTTTATTTACCGGCAAATCGCAAACGAGAAGAAAGATTACCTTTAGTTATAAATGCATATCCTGAAGAATATGCAGATAAATCTACTGCCGGTCAGGTTAAGACTTCAGCAGAAAGGTTTATGTCTTTTCGTGGTTCTACTGCCAGATTTTTTGTTTTAGAAGGATATGCCGTGCTTATGAGAGCATCCATCCCGATTATCGGTGATCCTGAAACTGTGAATGAGACTTTCATCGAGCAGACAGTAAATAGTGTGAAAGCTGCCATTGATTATCTTGATGAGCGTGGAATTATTGATCCCCAGCAGGTGGGAATTGTGGGTCACAGTTATGGTGCATTTATGGTGGCAAATGTTCTGGCACACAGTGATTTATGAGCTGCTGGAATTGGAAAAACTGGAGCTTACAATCGCACTCTCACTCCATTCGGATTTCAAAGTGAAAGACGGACCTTTTGGGAAGCAAAGGATTTTTATATGAAGGTTTCTCCATTCATGTTTGCTGAGAAAATCAAAGAACCATTTCTCCTTATTCACGGCGAGGATGATCCAAATTCAGGTACTTTTCCGATGCAGTCCAAAAGAATGTTTCAGGCTTTGAAAGGAAATGGTGCAACTGCAAAATTGGTGATCTTACCATTTGAAGGACACGGTTATTATGCAAAAGAATCTAATCTTCATGTTCTGTCTGAAATGATGGATTGGTTTGATAAATATGTGAAAAAATAAAATGAGATAAAATAGCCACAAAGGTCACGAAAATTCTATAAGGAAATATTTAGTGTATGTCCGTAAACTATGATTTTTCGACCTCACCCCGACCCTCTCCTATCGAGGAGAGGGAGACAAAAACTCCTATTATGGGTCATATTATTTAAAGCGAGGTAATAATGAATTGGGTTAAAATACTTTTTCTTTTACTAATTATTTCTATAAGTTTTTCTACAAAGTCTTTTGCTAATGCTTATAGCACAGAGGCAAATTTCATCTTCTGGAATAAAGTTGAAATTTCCAGAATCGATTCTTTTTTGTTTAAAGGAAATTATATGTTGCAGGAGAAAGAGTTTGTCGCGTACTCTTTAATTAAATACAAGAGTGAAGAAGCTATAAAATTATTAAAAAAGATGCTCAATGATTCAATACCTGAATTTCAAAGCATTGCAATAATGCCTTTAATCAATGCTGGAGAATTTGAAATTGCTTTCAATAAATTCAAAAAACTAATTCAACAAAATGAGAAAGAAGTGTTAACTAATTTTTATATAACGAATAAGGGTGGTGTATTTGAAGAGAAAAAGAAGTTAATTTATAAAAAACACAAAGATCAATTCCAACCTTTTCTAATAGAACTTTGTAATAGTAGTACGTTTTCTTATTCAATAAAATATCACGCTGCAAAGACTTTATTTTATTTAGGCAATGAAGAATTTTTGCAACCTATTTGTAATGATATATTATCTAATATTCCTGATCCTGAAAAATCAAAAAAAAGACCTAGTGAAAGAACAGAAGAAGAAAGTCAAAATTGGCATTTAAGAGATAAAGCAAAATCAACCTTAAAGCAATTAGAAAAAGAGAAAGAGTAAATGTGGAATACGACCCATAACAAAAGTGCCGTGCGACAAGAAGTTGCATAATTAACTGTGGGACGGAAGGTTACACTACTTCTGATTCCACCTGATTTTTCACAATCAGTAGCCTA
>JAUWNO010000190.1 GCA_030612605.1 Armatimonadota bacterium | reverse complement strand
TTCTCGCCAGCAGGGACATGATTATTACATTCTCCCTCATGAAGATAATTTTTATATCATCACAAATGATAATGCGAAAAATTATAAACTTGTGAAAACTCCTGTTTCCAAACCTTCTAAAGAGAACTGGAAAGAAGTCATTGCTCATCAAGATTCTGTGCGCATCGATGCTGATATTTTTAAAGAATATCTGGCAATAATTGAACTTTCGAATGGCTTGGAAAAATTAAGGATCTTTGAGATAAATACCGGAAAATCTTATTATGTTGATTTCCCTGAAGCGGTCTATTCATTTTATACTTGGAGAACAGCATTTGATTCACCTGTTGTAAGATATACTTATGAATCGTTGGTTACACCCTATTCAGTTTTTGATTATAACATGATTACAAAAGAGAGAGACCTGAAAAAAGAGCAGGAAATTTTGGGAGGATTTGATTCTGCAAATTACAGCTCTGAAAGAATTTATGCTATTGAAGATGATGGAGAAAAAATCCCGATTTCCTTGGTTTATAAGAAAGATAAATTCAAAAAGAATAGTGAAAATCCATTACTTCTGACAGGTTATGGTGCTTATGGCGACAGCTCGGATCCATATTTTTCTTCAGCTCGATTGAGTCTTTTGGATAGAGGATTTGTTTTTGCAATTGCTCATATTCGCGGTGGTAAAGAAATGGGAGAAACCTGGTATGAGCAGGGAAAAATGCTCAACAAGAAAAACACATTTACAGATTTTATTGCCTGTGCCGAACATCTCATTTTAGAAGGATATACGAGCAAAAACAAATTGATAATTAATGGTGGAAGTGCGGGTGGTTTACTTGTGGGAGCTGTCACAAATATGAGACCCGACCTATTCAAAGGTGTGATTGCAGATGTTCCTTTTGTGGATGTGTTGAATTCAATGTTCGATCCCACTTTATCTGCAATTGTTAGTGAATATGAAGAATGGGGAAATCCCAATATTAAAGAATATTTTGATTATATCTATTCCTATTCACCGTATGATAATATTCAAGCAAAAGATTATCCGAATATTTTAGTTATTGCCGGTTTTTATGATCCCAGAGTTAATTATTGGGAGCCAGCAAAATGGACAGCAAAACTAAGAGCTAATAAAATTGATAACAACCTGCTTCTGCTTTACACTAATATGTCTGCCGGTCATGGAGGATCTTCCGGCAGATATGATTATTATGAAGAAATTGCCTTGACTTATGCATTCATTTTGGATATTTTAGGAATTGAATGAATTCTATAAGATCGAGTGTTTTTTACCTCACCTTCAGTCTTCGATCCGATAAATCGGACTACGACTTGACAGGCAATCCTCTCCTAAAAGAGAGGAAGCCTTTGTACTCCTTCTCCTTGATAGGAGAAGGTTGGGATGAGGTGGATAAGAAAATCAAGAAATAAGGAGTTGAAATGCACAGAGTGTTAAAATTATTTTTTGTATTATTTACTATTGGAATTCTTGGCTGTCAGAGCAGTGGAACAAGCATACCCCAAACTGCAGAGCTGCCGATCATGCTTTCCCTGCAACCCGCATTGGATAATGGTTTCAATGTTACTCAAGTTATTGTAACTATCTCTAAAGATGAATTTGAAAGCAGTTTGAATTTGACGATCGATGGAGCAACTGCTTCCGGAACATTTTATAACCTGGAACCCGGAATTTACACTATCTGTGTAGAAGTTTATGAAGAAGATACTTTGATAGCAACCGGAACAGGCTCCGGTGAAGTTATTGCTGGAGAAACCACAACTGTGAACATTGAGCTGGTATTTATCGAGTTGACCGGCAATCTGATTATCATCGTGGATTGGAGCAATTATATCAATCCTCCACCTGAACGAATTTTATTTTTAGGAAATAGCATCACCTATTACAATGGCGGAGTTGACCTTCATACAATGAACCTGGCTCTTTCCATTGATTCTACATTAACAGTGGTTTGCGAAAGTATTACAGGTGGCGGTTATACACTGGAACAGCATTATAACAATCCAGTGACTTTACTGCAAATCCAGGAAGGAAATTATGATCTGGTTATTTTACAGGAAATGACTTCCAGACCGGTGAATGATCCTGAACTTTTCTACGAGTACGCAACTTTGCTGGATTCAGTGATTACAGACGCTGGAGCTCAAACTGTGTTTTTCTTTTCCTGGCCCTTTCAAAGCACTTTTGAGGAGATGATCGTGCAACAGTCAGCAGCTTATAATTTTATCGGTAACCAGCTTGATGCACCTGTGATTCCAGTTGCCAGAGCGTGGCAGCGTTCCATCCTGCAAAATCCCAGCCTGAATCTATATATGCCTGACGGAAACCATCCCAATGTTCATGGAACTTATCTTGCCTGCTGTACTTTCTATGCTTTTCTTTGGGATGATACTCCAATAGGAGCACAATATGTGAATGATCCTTCCATAACTGAAGAAGAAAAACTTTTCCTGCAAACTATTGCCTGGGAAACTTACTTTCTTTGGCAGAGATAAGAGTAATAAAAATATCTGGTTTGGTCGGATTAAACTAGGTCTGGAATAGCACTCTCTGAATTACTGATACAGACAGATCCTCTTTTGCAGGTTCATTCCAGCAGCTGCAAGATTAACCAGCATCATAACGCTCCGAGCTTTCGGAGCGTTTTTTGATATAAGCAATCTTAAACACATAAAATGTTTGACACATAAAAGCATACATCTTTTTTTCGGAAATGTGGATATTGAAGTGTAGAATATTGAAATTCTTAACACTTCTGAACGCTTAAAATTTTTTGCACTTCTTTAAATTACGATCCCCAGCTATTCAAAAAAAGGAGTACGTTTGAAGACATTAATTTTAATAACAATGATAATTACATTATCCGTTCTTTCAGCAGAAGAATTGACGCATTCAATCGGAATGTCAGCCGGTTACATTTCCGGTAGCGGTATTTCGTATCGTCAAATGAATGAGAAGTTTGGTTATCAAATTGCTGCTGGTGCATATTACAGCTATGAACCTGAAGATGAGGAAGAAGAAAGTGATTCAGAAAAATATCTTGGCTGGAACATTTCCGGAACATATTATTACATTCTAAAAAATTGGCAAACATCCAGGTTTTATCTTCTGGCTGGAACAACAATCTTTGATGTTTATGATACAACTCAAAATGAATTTGGAGATTATGAAGAAGATGAAGATGAAACCTACATTAATGTCGGAATCGGTATCGGGCTCGAATTTCCTTTAACAAAATATCTTCATTTGTCTGTAGAATGGCCCTGGTATTATGATGGTAAATTAGAATTTCTTAAATTCATACCGCAAGCCGGTGTGCATTATTATTTCAATTAGGGATTAATATGAAAAAAAAAATATTCACTTTACTCATCCTGATAATGATAACAATATCCTGGGCAGAACCCAATCATAACCTTGGTATTGCCTTGGGAGCAGCTTCAGGAGCAGGATTTTCTTACAGACATTACAATGATACATTTGGATACCAGGTAAACTTTGTGGCAATTGGTACGAAAGATAATTTTTACGTGCCACTCGGTATTAAAGCAATAAAACCATTTCACGAGACAGTACTTTCCAGGGCTTATTATTTTGCAGCATCTTCTGTATTTTTAGATCTTGGTACCGAATCTGAAAACAATCCAGTTTTTTCTATAGGTGGCGGGATTGGCATGGAATACACAATTAAAGGGAATCTAAAATTTTCTTTAGATCTACCACTTACAATTATAGATATTTTTAAGACATCTTCCAATGATATTCGATCGATAATTTTTCCCATTCCTGAAATAAGCTTGTACTACAATTTCTAAAGGAGGTCTGAAATGAAAAAGATAGTTATGTTCGTTATGATCGTCCTGATCACATCAACTCTTTTAGCAGAAATTGAATTTGAAAAAGGATTCGGTATAAGTTCTGGAATGACAAGCGGATTTGGAGCTTCATACAGGTATGTGAATAAAATGTATGGTTTTCAAACAACCTATGGTGGAGGTATGGGTGAATCAAATGCACTTCATTCTATTGGTCTGCAATTGATCAAACCAATCCATTCCGTTCAGAAAACTCGATTCAATATTGTTGGCGGATTCGGTATTTTTACCAGCTATGAAAATAACCATTTGGATCAGATGAGTTTTGCTATTGGCGTTGGCCCGGAGGTGGAGATCACATTTTCCGGAAATATGCGCTTCATCATTGGCTCACCATTTACTGTAATATTGCAAAGGGATGATGACAGCAGGTTAGCATCATTCATGCCTACAATGTCTTTGATATATTTCTTTAAGTAATATGCTTTCGCAGGTTCATTCCGACAGTTGCAGGATTGAACCGAAACATTTCGGACGCATCAGAATGATACGTCCTGCTTCTGATTTTAAAAAATTCTTTACAAAACTCTTAAAGTATTTTCTCTCGAACTTGAACTAAATCTTATCAGGAGGAGTTATGAAAATTAACCAGATATTTTTGATCTTAGTAATAATTTTTACTAATTGCATCTGGGCACAGAGTATTGCAGAATGGCATACTTCAATGGGTTCTTTCCAGGTTATGCTCAGGGAAGACCTGGTTCCAATAACTGCTGGAAATTTTATGGATCTTACAAATTCCAACTTTTATGACGGTTTGATATTTCACCGGGTAATTGCAGATTTCATGATCCAGGATGGATGCCCTGATGGAACCGGTTATGGTGGTCCCGGTTACACTATTCCAGATGAATTTCATCCGGACCTGTTATTTGATGAACCAGGTGTGATCGGTATGGCAAATACAGGTTCACCAAATACTGCCGGTTCACAATATTTTATCACTGTTGTTCCCACTCCCTGGCTTAATTGGAGTTATGCTGCTTTTGGTAATGTGATTCAAGGAATGGATGTAGTTAATGATATAAGTGTAGTTCCAACCACCGGTCCTGGCGGAAATCCACCCAATAAACCTTTGATCGATGTTGATATAGACAGCATTCGGATTGTTACACCTCAGCTTTATGCGATTATTCCGGAAGATGATTCTTTATATATAGACGAAGGTGAATCAATAGTTTTTGGAGTGTTGTCTGATGATGAAAATCTTGAGTATTTCTGGTATATCGATGAGGTACTTCAGGATGAATCCGGTTTTATTTTTAGTGCA
>JAUWNO010000084.1 GCA_030612605.1 Armatimonadota bacterium | reverse complement strand
TATTTTAATTTCGCTGTTCCCATCTCAAACCATAAATTTGCTTTTAATTTCAATTCTTTTTCTTCCGGCAATATTGAAAATGAAAAACCCGGTGTTTGGGAAGGTTATGAATACACTGAGATTAATAGGATAAATTCGAGTATTTTTAAAGCAGAACTTATCTATGCTTATAAAAATCCTTTTATGAATGCAGGTCTTTCCCTGGATTATTATTTAGGACACAGGGTTCGATATTGGGAACAGGATTTTGATGATATTTACAGTCCGAAATATGAAGTTGAAAAAAGATTCAGAAATGCTGGTTTTTCGTTTGGCATAAATAAGAAGATCGGAAATCTTTCTCTGGGTACATTTTATTCTTCAGCCGCAGATCTGGAGGGAGAAACTATTTATAAATCTCCTGATATTGCAGATACTCTGGATTTGGAAGATGAAACGATATATGAAATTCCACAGAAAATTTCCACAGGAATCACCTGGAAATTCATGGAAAAATTTAAAGTATCTTTTGATGCAAATTATGAACTCTGGGAAAACACGGCAATATATAATGAAAATACCTATAGATTAGCTCTCGGATTAGCATACGACCCGCTCAGCGGATATGGACAATGGTATGAGAGAATTCCGTTAAGATGTGGTGGTCATTATCGTGTGTTGCCGTTTGAAAAAAATGATAAAAAAATCGATGAGAAATCTATTAGTTTCGGCGGCTCAATACCTCTGAAATCTTCGGGAAAGAAAATTGATATTGGCATAAATTATCTCTTGAGAGGAGATAAAAACAAACACGGAGTAAGAGAGAAAACGGTGATGTTCTATTTTGGAATTACCGGTTTTGATATTTTTTCCAAGAGAGCCAAGAGAACTGGTCCCCGAGAAATTCCCCAAGTTGATTATTAATATTTTCCACTTCATTTTCTGTCATCTAACTTGCTGGAGGGAAAACAGATATGGATTGCAATAGACAAATTTTACAAAAAATCAGAGTAATAAGCTGGTCTTCCTGTCAAACTCATCCTGCTGTCCTTCTCTTTTTGATGAGAATATAAAAGTTATTCCAAAGAGAAGGAACATAAGAAAAGTAGGAAGAAGTATAAAAAGAAAAAATTCATTTTTTCCTTTAGTTCCCTCTCTTTCCAAGAGAGGGTTAGGGTGAGTTAGATATATTGAATAAAAATAAATTCGTAAAATTCGTGTGATTCGTGGATAATAAATGGAGCATAAATGAAAATAAATCATGATCTTTGTGATATTTGCGGAACCTGCGTGGCTGTCTGTCCTACTGATGCCATTATTGTCTCAGAATTCAAAGTAACAATCGACAATGAAAAATGTACTAAATGCATGAACTGCTTGAAGGTTTGTCCCATAAAAGCAATCGAGGATGAGCAATGTTAAAAGACAGATATGATGTGGTGGTTATTGGGGCAGGACCTGCAGGAAGCGTTGCTGCCAGGTTTGCTGCAGAAAACGGAGCTTCTGTTCTTGTTTTGGAACGTGATCGCGAACCAGGTATTCCGGTTCGTTGTGCAGAAGGTGTCTCTCATAAAGGAATTGCTCCCTTCATAGAAATTGATGAACGCTGGATAGCATCTACGATAGAGGTTGCCAGGCTTCACTCGCCAGATGGAAACGAAGCACACATGCTTAATAACGGAACAGGTTATGTGCTGGAAAGACGTGTTTTTGATGCGGAACTTTGTTCCCTGGCATGTAAATTTGGAGCCGATCTTATCACAAAAGCAGATGCTATCGATCTTATTTGGGAAAACAATAGAATAGTTGGAGTAAAATATAAATACCTGAATGAGATCAAAACAGTAAAATGCAATATTGTTATTGGTGCAGATGGAGTCGAATCCCGCGTGGGAAGATGGGCAGGAATAGACACGAAAGTAAAATTGGAAGATATTGATACTTGCGTGCAATATACATTAGCTGGAATGAAGATAGATAAAGGTTCCTGCGATTTTTATTTTGGCGAAAAAGTCTCACCCGGCGGTTATCTCTGGATTTTTCCAAAATCTGATACAACTGCAAATGTGGGCATTGGTTTGTCCGGTCATTTGGCTCATAAGAAAGGACCAAAGGAATACCTCGATGAATTTGTAGAAAGGAATTTCCCGAAAGCGAAAATAATCTACACGGTTTACGGCGGAGTTCCCACTGCTGATACATTGAAAGAGATTGTGAGAGATAATATTATGTTGGTTGGTGATGCTGCCCGGCAGGTAAATCCCATCACTGGCGGTGGAATTGTGCAGGGAATGATCGCTGGAAGCATTGCCGGAAAAGTAGCTGCAGAAGCGATTAAAAAACAAAATTACAGCCAGAAATTTCTGAAAAAATACAGGAAAGAATGGAACAAACGAATCGGGAAAAATCAGAGTTTAATGTTCGCTATCAAAAATAAATTCTTTGGCATGAAAGACGAAAAGTTCAATAGTATCGTTGCCTTTTGCAAAAAGCTTCCTCCAGAAAAATTAACTTTGAAAGAACTATTTACAGAAGCAATTAAAGATGATCCTAAATTAGTTCTGGGAATCGCAAAAGCATTTATTAAAAGTAAATTTAAGAAAATATGAAGAGAGCTCAAAAATCCGAAATTTATCGGAAAATGATTCACGTTTCTTCAATTATTTTACCTTTTTCCTACAGATATTTATTTCATTCAAACAGGAAGCTTTTTTTTTTCATTTTAGCACCATTGACATTTGTAGCTCTCATTATCGAAATAGTTCGTTTAGAAAATAAAACGTTCAAAAGAATTTTCTATAATATTTTTGGAATTATGCTCAGGGAGCATGAAAAAAATAATTTCACCGGAGCTTCCTATCTGCTGATTTCAGCAGTTATCTGTATTGCAGTGTTTCCCAAAGATATTGCTTTTATTGCACTTTCTTTCCTGGCAATCGGTGATACAGCAGCAGCTTTGATCGGAATTCCATTTGGGAAGAGAAAACTGCTTGGAACAAAAAAGAGTTTAGAGGGCAGTATTGCCTGTTTCTCAACAACTTTGTTGTTTGCTGTTTTTTTCCTGAGCTCCGCTGAATATAATGTTCTCGTCATTGCATTGGTTGGAGCTATTTCCGCAACAGTAGCAGAATTTTCTCAAGTTCCGATAAATGATAATATTAAAATTCCTGTTTTTTCCGGATTAGTGATGTCTTTTGTAAATGTTTTTTTCTAAAGTTATGTAACAAAAATTATGAGAAGTTATGAGATAAAAATAATTAGCCACCTGTCTTCGTCCAGAATAGCGGGACTATGCCAAGGCAGGAAAAGTTCGCAAAGAAACACGAAGATACGAGTGTGTAAATTAAATTCCCGACATATTAATTTTCTCCTTCAGAACTTTTCAGTTCGGAAGGTGCTAGCTCCAGAAGCTTCTGCTTCTCTTTAGTTTCCGAAGCAAAAGTAAGTGGTGTCGGGTGGCTTTTGGTTTTATTAGTAAATAGAAGTACTCTTCGTGATTCTTTGTGTTCTTAGCGGCTAAAAAAAAGGATTGCTTATGAAATTATCATTTATAATTCCCGTATTTAATGAGGAACAAAGCGTACAACCTTTATATTCCGAGATACTTGAAAATATTGAAAACTGCAAGCATGAAATAATTTTCATTGATGACGGTAGCACTGATGCAAGTTTTACGTATATGAAGGAATTGGCAGCAAAGGATAAAAATGTGAAAATTATCAAATTCAGGAAAAACTTCGGAAAAGCTGTTTCTTTGAATGTGGGTTTCGAAGCTGCACAAGGAGATATCGTTTTCACAATGGATGCAGACCTGCAGGACGATCCTAAAGAAATAATAAATTTCATAAAAAAGATTGAACAGGGCTATGATCTTGTTTCTGGTTGGAAGAAAAAGCGGAAAGACCCGATTCATAAAACGTTTCCATCAAAGCTTTTCAATGCCATTACAGCTAAATTTTTCAGGCTGAAATTGCATGATTATAATTGCGGGTTCAAAGCTTACCGGAAAGAGGTAATCAAAGAGTTGGATATTTATGGTGAGATGCATCGTTATATTCCGGCTTTTGCAGATTCCAAAGGATTTAAAATTACAGAAATCCCCGTAAATCATCGCCCCAGAAAATTTGGAAAATCTAAATATGGAATCGAACGCTATATTCGAGGATTTCTGGATCTTCTAACTGTGAAACTGGTAACAAGTTATACCCACAGTCCGCTGTATTTGTTCGGTAGGATTGGAACAACTTTTTCTATAATCGGTTTTCTCATTGGTTTTTATCTTACAATTATGAAATTCTGGTTTCATCAACCGTTGTATAACAGACCGCTTTTATATTTGTCTGTTCTATTGATTATGTTGGGATTACAATTTTTTTCGATCGGTCTTATCGGTGAATTGCTTGTGAACCAGAACAGGAAACAGAATAAACACAAAATGATTTCTATTGAGAAGAAGATAAACTTGTAAGTCAGATAATCAGTAAAATTTAGCTTAGGAATTAGCTTGTTCCCAAACTCCGTTTGGGAACATAGTGCGTTAACTCTGATTAGGAATACAAGACGTTACGAAAGGGGGCTTTCGTAACGACCAAAAATCAACCGTTGCGAAGGTTTAACAAGATGAATTCCTCTGTATGTAACCGTTCGCAAGGTTTTAATAAAGGAAAATATGCGAAAAGATAATAATCATCTTCCTGAGTTTATCAGGTTAATGCAAAATGCCGATTTGAATAAATTGGTTATCGATTCTTTTTCAGGATATTATGAACAGGTTTTATCCGGTTCAACCGGTAAACTTTCCAAAAAAGAAATCTCTCCGCCGGGAAAAAAGAATTTAATCGATTACAATCAACTGGAAAAACCAATATCTTCTCATCTGGAAAAGCTTGTTGTCATCAAACTTAACGGAGGTCTGGGCACAAGCATGGGTTTGACAAAGGTCAAATCTTTGCTGAAAGTAAAAGAGGATTTTAATTTCCTGGATATTATTACTCGCCAGATTCTTTATCTGCGTGAGAAATCAAAGAAAAACATTCCGCTTCTATTTATGAATAGCTTCAATACTCGCGATGATACACTTTCCTATTTGGAAAAATATCCAAAATTGAAATTGCCTGAAATTCCGCTTGATTTTCTGCAAAATAAATTTCCTAAGATAAAGCAGAGTGATTTGTCTCCTTTGCAAAATCAGAATGACAACTTGAATTGGAATCCGCCAGGTCACGGTGAAATTTACCTGGTTCTGATGATTTCCAGTGTTCTCGATCAGCTTTTGGATTCAGGTTTCGAGTATGCTTTCCTCTCCAATTCCGATAATTTGGGAGCAGTTGTCGATGAAAAGATCCTGAGCTATTTTGCAGAGAATAATATTTCTTTTATGATGGAAGTTTGTAAACGTTCTCAGGGTGATAGAAAAGGAGGACATTTAGCCCAAAACAGAGAAGGACGACTTGTTTTACGGGAAACAGCCCAATGCCCGGAACAAGAAATCGACGAATTTCAGGACATCGAAAAATATCAGTATTTTAATACGAACAATCTTTGGGTAAACCTGAAAGCCTTGAAGGAAGAACTAATAAAAAATGATTATTTATTGCCACTTTCGCTTATAATCAATCCAAAAGAAGTGGAACACGAAAAAGTTTATCAGATCGAAACAGCAATGGGTGCAGCGATTAGTGTGTTCGAAGATACCAAAGCTGTTGTTGTAAATCGTGATAGATTTGCTCCGGTAAAGAAAACGAACGACCTTCTGGTTATTTGGTCTGATGCTTATAAATTGCAGCAGGATTACAAACTTGTACTGGATGAAAACCTGGAAGAACCGCCTAAAATTATTCTGGATGACAGATATTATAAAACCATCGAGCAACTGGAAGAGCATTGTAAAGATGGAATTCCATCTCTAAAAAATTGCAGGAAGCTTGAAATATCTGCCGATGTATTTTTTGGTAAGAAGGTGGAAATTATCGGAGATGTGAAAATAACGGGAAATGGGAAACTGGGGAAAAGGAGAAAGGGAGAAAGGGAGAACAGGAGAAAGGGAGAAAGGGAAAATGAGTTCTGAGGTATAAATGTTTATTCTCGCTATAAAATCCTGAAAAAGTCTCTTTCAAACATTCATACATTTGACTCTATCAGGGTTCAAGGTTCAAGGTTGGGATGATAAAAGTTTACCTGCCGAAGGCACGGCCTCTTTCAAATTTTCTCAGATTTGTTATTTGGTATTTGGTATTTATTTGTTATTTGTAATTTGTTATTTGTTATTTGACTCTTTCAGGGTTCAGGGTTCAGTGTTCAGGGGTTTTAGCTTTAGAGAAACTTTCCGAATCTTGACAGGAAAGATTCTTCTTCGGAAAGGATAAAACTCATGAACAAGAGAAATAGCTACGTTTCCAATTCCCTGATTGGTAATGCATATTTATCCGAAATCCTGTTTCAAGAACGAGAATCAAACAATTCAAAGTACAGGAAAAAAAGGAGAAATTAACCCTTGACAGATGAAAGCTTTTTTTAATTAGTCCATCAACTCAATGTCACAAACTTACTGGAGGATATATGTTTTGGAAAAATATCTCGAGTTTATTTTCCAATGATATTGCCATAGATTTGGGAACTGCCAATACACTGGTTTATAGAAAAGGAATTGGCATTGTAATAGATGAACCTTCTGTAGTTGCGATTTCCAGCAATAATAGGAAAATCATTGCAATCGGAAAAGGAGCCAAGGAAATGCTGGGAAAGAATCCCGATGAAGTGAAAGTGATAAAACCCATGAAAGATGGTGTTATTGCAGATTTCCAGGTAACTGAACTGATGTTGAGAAACCTGATTTTACGTGCTCAGAAAAAGCGCTTTCTCATCAAACCGAGAGTAATAGTTTGCGTTCCTTCAGGAATCACAGAAGTAGAAAAACGAGCTGTGCGTGATAGTGCCTTACATGCGGGAGCTCGTGAAGTTTTTCTGGTTTCCGAACCGGTAGCTGCTGCAATAGGTTCCGATCTTCCTATTCATAAACCGCAGGGAAACCTGGTGATGGATATCGGAGGTGGAACCACTGAAATTGCCATTATTTCTTTATCGCATATTGTGGTTCATAGTTCCGTTCGTATTGGCGGGGATAAGATGGACCAGAATATTATAAGTTTTCTCAGAAAGAAAAATAATATTTTCGTGGGAGTTCAAACAGCAGAAAAGGTAAAAAAAGAAATTGGTTCAGCTTTTCCTTTGGAAAAAGAAATAACTATGGAAGTGAGAGGAAGGGATATAATTACCGGGTTTCCCATTACTGTGGAAGTAAGCTCTGAGGAGATCAGGGAAGCTCTTTCCGAAACTGTTGTGTCTATGATTGATGCGGTGAAAAGGCTTTTTGAGAAAACTGCTCCTGAACTTGCCGCAGATATTGCTGAAAGAGGAATAATTTTAACAGGTGGCGGTGCTAAGCTGAAAGGGCTTGATAAAAAAATACAGGAAGCTGTGGATTTGCCTGTTCATCTGATGCCGGAGTCTTTAACTTGCGTTGTGAAAGGAAGCGGCATGATTCTTGATAATCTGGAAGAATACAAAGAAGTTTTAATTAAGAAAATTGAAAGTTGATCGTGAGAAAAAATGTTCCTCTTTTGATTTATATTTTTCTTTCCATACTTTTATTTTCCGGGAATGTTGAGCAAAAACTGGCAAAAGCAAATTTTTTAAGCAGAACCCTATATTATCCATTCATTTCTTCAGTAACCAGGATTGAAGAAATTTTTGGTATTTCAGAAGAAAATAAATATTTGGTAAGCCAATTAGCCGATAAGACCTTATCAGTCAATAAGCTGGAAAGAAAATTAGAGCAATATAAAAATTTAGACATTGAATTTGAAGTTGATAATTATAACTTCATTTTGGTTGATATTATCGCTCATAGCGGAAACTTTCGGGAAAGAAATTTCATAATTGATAAGGGAAGAAAAGATAAGATAAAAATTAATTATCCTGTGATATCCAACAGGGGGATTGTAGGAAAAATTGTCAGTGTTTCGCAAAATTATTCTGTAGTTCTACCGTTTAACCATTCATCATTTAAGCTGAGCGTAATTACAAAACGGAATAAACTTCTCGGATTATTGGAATCAGATATTTATGGAAACACTATTATGTCGTTCATAAAATTGGGTTCTGAAATAACTTTAGGCGATACCATAGTTACTTCCAA
>JAUWNO010000129.1 GCA_030612605.1 Armatimonadota bacterium | reverse complement strand
TTATAGAGATAATCAAGATTATGAAGTTCTTGCTTTCACTGCCACGCAAATTCCGGATATTGATGACAGAAAATATCCGGCTGAATTAGCTGGAAAATTGTACCCTCAAGGAATTCCGATTTTTGCTGAAGATGAACTCATAAATCTGATTAAAAAATTTGATGTAGACCAAGTTGTATTTGCCTACAGCGATGTTACTCACGAACGAGTTATGCACAATGCTTCGATAGTAAATGCTGCTGGAGCTGATTTTGTTTTGATGGGTGTACATAACTCCCGTGTGAAAACCTCTAAACCATTAGTAACTATCTGTGCTACGAGAACCGGTTGCGGTAAAAGTCAAACAACCAGACAGGTTGTAAAAGTTCTCAAAGAAAAAGGTCTGAAAGTTGCTTCTATTCGTCATCCTATGCCTTATGGAGACCTGGTTGTTCAGAAAGTTCAAAGGTTCGCAGTATTAGAAGATTTGGAAAAACATAAATGCACGATCGAAGAGATGGAAGAATATGAACCTCATATTGCTATGGGAAGTATAATTTATGCAGGTGTAGATTATGAAGCAATAGTTCGTGAAGCGGAAAAAGAAGCTGATGTCATTATCTGGGATGGTGGAAACAATGATACTCCCTTCTATACTTCAGATAAAGAATTGCAGATCGTTGTGGTTGACCCTCATAGACCGGGTGATGAAATAAGCTATTATCCCGGAGAAACCAATCTGCGTCTGGCAGATGTGATAGTGATAAATAAAATCGATTCAGCAGACCCTGAAGGAATTCAAATTGTACGTGATAATATTCGCTCGATTAACCCGAAAGCAAAAATAATCGATGCTGCTTCTCCATTAACGGTTGATAATTTTGAACTTATTATGGATGCGAAAGTTCTGGTAGTGGAAGATGGACCTACTCTTACTCATGGTGAAATGACTTATGGAGCAGGAATTGTAGCTGCAGAAAAATACGGTGCAAAAGAATTTGTTGATCCACGCGAAGCTGCTAAGGGAACCATTGCAGATACTTTCGAGAAATATCCTGATATCGGAATCCTGCTGCCGGCAATGGGTTATGGTAAACAGCAAATTAAAGATCTGGAAGATACGATAAATGCTGTTGATTGTGATGTGGTTATCATTGCAACTCCGATCGATCTTCGCAGAATTGTTAAAATCAATAAACCTGCTGTTCAGGTGAAATATGAACTCCAGGAAATTGGTCATCCTACAATTGAAGATGTTTTGAAAGATTTCTAAAAAAGTCATTATTAAAGAATAAAACAACAAAAGAGATTTGCAATTGCAAATCTCTTTTGTATCTTCGGAGGGTTTTTTGCATTTACGACTGGTGAAACTTATAAATCTATTTTCTAATATTTTGAATTCTCCCTTTTCTTTTAAAAGCAACTTTGACCAGATTCCAAAGTGCTATTATCAAAACTAAATATAATAAAATAATAACGATAACTAACATAAATACCTCATCTTAAAAATCTGGAATTCTTTATTTCTTCATAAATAAATTTATATTCTTGTATTGTTGGTTTTCTGTAACTGATTTTCATAAATTGGAAGCTACCTGAAACCTTAGAAAAAAAACTAGCCTTTATTGAATATCCCAAAAAGTTCTTTTCAATTTGCAGATGATATTTCTCATTAGATTTTGAATTTTTACATTCATTGTATAAAACTGTATAATTTCCATCGAGAATAATATATTCCGGTTCATTACAAATGGGACAATTGATTAAAATTATGTTATTTTTCTTGATTTTCTCTTTCATTTTATATTTCATTTTCACGGCTTCTGTTTAATCCTTCTCTTATTTTAAAAATTAGTTCATCATTATCAAATGGTTTAGTAATATAATCGTTAGCACCCAGTTCCAAAGCTTCTGCTCTATTAGCAATGCTGCTGTATGCTGTTATCATAATTGTTTGAATATCCTTATATTTTTGCTTAATTCTTTTTAATGCTTCTAAACCATCCATTCCAGGTAAGCGAATATCCAGAAGTACCAAATCCGGAATTGATTTTTCAATCTCTTGCATAGCAGCATAAGCATTTCCGGCAATTATCGTGCTGATTCCTATTCCATTTAGAATGTGTGAAAGAAGAAATTGCATATCTTTATTGTCTTCTACTATTAAAACAGAACCCATTATTTTTCCTTTTTTTTTTGACAGGATTAACAGGATATACAGGATATTAATAATAATTAAATTTTATCCTGTATATCCTGTTAATCCTGTCTAATAATCATATTTTATCTGCGTTCATCTGCGTCTAATTTTCGCTTTTCTTCTTTCAATATGCATTTACCGAACCAAGCAAAAAAAATAAATATTATAAGTCTTAAGAATTGTTATAATTATTTGAAAAACAATAAATAATAAAATCGCTATTTTTTTTAGGGTTATGAAGTGTGAAAAATAAAATTTCTTTTTTTGTGTCAGAAAGAAACAAAACGTGACAAAATGACACAATTGTAAAAAAAATTATTTCATGGGATTCCATTTAAATGGAATCCCAAATTTTCGCATCATTCGATACAAACTTTTCCGCGTAATTTTTAAATACTCTGCAGATTTAGTTTTGTTTCCTTCAGCCAAATCGAGAGCACGCAAAACCATTTTCTTTTCTACTTTATTAGTAACAGTCTCCATTGAAAAATCCGATTCAAAAACGTCCGGAATATAAATCTCGCAATCGATTCTGGATAGACTTTTGGGAAAGCATTCAGGATGAATATAATCGTTCTCGCAAACTAAAACTGCCCTTTTGACGACATGTTTCAATTCCCTGATATTTCCGGGCCAGTGATATACTTGAAGTATTCTCATTGCTTTTGATGAAAATCCTCTCACATCTTTATCCAATTCAATATTAGCTTCTAATAAAAATTCTTTTGCCAAAATCGGAATATCATCTTTTCTCTCATGAAGAAGAGGAAGAAAGATACTGAACTGATTTAATCTATAAAACAAATCATCCCGGAATTCGTTTTTCGTAACAGCTTCCAAAAGGTTTGAATTGGCAGCCACAATTATGCGAACATCTACCGGAATAGGTTTTTTCCCTCCAATATGATGAATCTCATTCTCTTCAATTGCACGTAACAACTTTTTCTGACCACTTTCAGGAAGGTTTGTGATCTCATCAAAAAATAAAGTTCCACCCTCTGCAAGTTCAAACTTGCCTTTTTTCATGGAACTCGCTCCGGTAAATGCACCTTCTTCATGACCGAACAACTCGCTTTCAAGAAGCGTTTCCGGTATTGCTCCGCAATCAATAGCAATAAACGGTTCTGAATTTCGTTTACTTTTATGATGTATCATATTCGCAAAAACCTCTTTTCCGGTTCCGCTTTTTCCCTGAATAATAACGATCATATTTGTAGGAGCTATTAAATTAACTTGTTTCACAATGTTCTGAATTTCAGAACTTTCTCCCACAACAATTTCGTTATTATCCTTATCTTTCAATCTTTTTCTGAGCTCTTTTACTTCTTTTGTGAGAGATTGATTCTTCAAAGCTTTTTTTATGGTGAAAATAATTTCATCATTATCAAACGGTTTTGTAATATAATCATAAGCTCCCAATTTCATCGCTTTCACAGAATCCTTGATTTCACCAAAAGCTGTAATCATAATTATCTGGATTTCAGGATTGATTTTCTTCACTTTTTCCAAAACTTCAAAACCATCCATTTTCGGCATGCGAACATCGAGGACGATAAGATTTGGTGTTTTAGCTTTAATTCTCTTTAATGCTATTTCACCATTTTTAGCAATTGCAGTTGTATAACCTTCTTCCTCTAAGATATGCGAAAGAATAAATTGCATATCTTTATTATCTTCAACGATTAAAATATTTTCCACAAGTCTCCCCTATTTATTTTTTTGGTTCCTTCAATTTTTTAAGTGGATCGATATACTAAACATAAAAAATCCATATATAAAATTCCAAATATCAAATTACAAATTAGAGAAAAGTTGAAAGAGACTTTTTCAATCCATCCTTGAAAAGGCTTCTTTCATAAAACTTCTTCTTGCTTAGCACTTTCAAGGTTTCTTTAGATTATTACTCTGAAAGTGTCAAATGCAAGTATCCATTGAAAGAGACATTTTCAGAGTGTCTCGCTTTCAAGGTTTCATTCAGATTTTAGTTTCAGCCCAATCCAGAACCCAGAACACGTGAATTCGTGAACACGGGAACCTTGAACCCTGAACCCAGAACCTCTGAACCTCTGAACCCCGAAAGAGTCATTCTTCCTTATGTGGCAGGCAGAGAACCCAGAGATTAATATTCAATCTTCAATATTAAATATTCAATTTAATTATTACTTTTGTACCTTTTCCAATTTCGCTTTCAATATTTATAAAACCATTATGGTCTTCAATGATCTGATGAACTAAAGCTAAACCCAAACCAACTCCTTCATCTTTTGTGGTGAAGAATGGGTCAAATATTTTTTCCAGATTCTCTTTTGGAATGCCTTTTCCATTATCCGAAATAACAATTTCAATTTTGTTTTCAGCATCTAAAGATGTAGAAATAGAGATGTCTCCTCCATCTTCAAATGCTTGGATAGAATTGATGATAATATTCTGAAAAGCTTGTTCAAGCCATTTTTTATCTGCTTTGATTTTGGGAATATCTTTTTCAAAATGTTTAGTGATTTTGATTTTATTTTTTGAAAATCTTGCTTTTAGATTTTTCATTACATCTTCCAGAATATCAGAAATTAAATTATCTTCAAATTTAAGTTCTCTCGGTTTGGCAAAATCAAGTAATTCCTTGATGATTTTATTTGCTTCATTAGAATTCCTCATAATAATTTCCAGATAATCTTGAATTGGTTCTTTTGACTCTATTTTTTTAATACTTAATTGTGCAGAAGCATTAATATTTGCCAGAGGATTCCTGATTTCATGAGCAATCCCGGCAGCTAATTTTCCTATACTTGCCATGCGTTCTGAGCGAACTAATTGATCCTCCATGTTTTTCTTATTTGTTGAATCTCGTGTAATAACAACTGCATGAGTTATTTCACCTGATTCGTTTTTATATGGAGTATATGTAACTTCAAAATAGCGATGTCCAAAATCTACAAAATCAAACCACGCCTCACAGTGAATGACTTTTCCTGTAAAACATTTATCAAGATAACTTTTTATGACATTGTTAAATTGTTCTTCTCCCCAAATCTGTTTAACGGATTTACCAACAATCTCTTCGGGTTGCAAATTTTTGAAAGTACATCCAAATGCTTTGTTCACGGTTTCATAAATATAATCTTTGTTAATTAAGCTCATGAATTCAATCGAAGTGTTTGCAATAAATTCAAACTTCCTGAACATCTCCTCAGCAGCTTTACGCTGAGTAATATCACGGGATATTCCTTGAATCATGCTAACTTTCTTTCCATCATAAATTGGAGTGATACTTGTTTCAACAATTATCAAACTTCCATCAGATTTTTTATATTTTATCTCAAAAGGTAATGGAATTTCACCATCTAAAGCTTTCTTGAAATTCTCTAAAGAAATCTTATGATCTTCCGGAATGACAATATCAGTAAGTTTTAGAGAATAAAACATTTCAGATGTAATTCCCACCTGTTCTTCCATAATTTTATTCGCATAGGTAAAATAACCTTTTGGATTAACCTTATAAACTGCATCATTAATATTATCCACAAGAGAACGATATTTTCCCTCACTCTCTTTTAATTCAGAGGTACGTTCCTCTACCAATTTTTCCAAGTGTTGCTGATATCTTTCTAATTCCTTTTCTGCATGTTCTCGCTCAGAAATCTGTTCCTGTAATTTTATATTAATTTTTTGTTTAATTATAAAAAAAGTAATAATAATTACAAGAAAAATAAGAATTAATAGGATTATCAACTGTAACCAAAGTTGAAGTTTTTTTTGAAATTCTTTCTCTTTTTGAAGCGATAAGATTTCATTTTCTTTTTTTTCGGATTCGTATTTTACATGCATTTCTGCGAATTCTTTACTCATATTTTCATTGAAGATACTATCTTTGATGGTTGAAGCAAGAACTTCATATTCTAATGCCTTTTCAAAATCTTTGAGTTCTTTATATAAATTGGCCAAAATCACATAATCATCTTTAATTAATTCTTTTGCATCGATTTCCAAAGCACATTCTAAACTTTGTTTAAGATAATCCAATGCTGTATCCATGTCATTTTTATCTACATATAAACTACCAATATTCTTGGATGTATTTGCAAAGCCATATTTATCATCTAATTCCTTTTTCAGAATTAATGACCTTTTAAAATAATCCAAAGCTTTATCAAAATCTTGAGAATATTCATAAATAACTGCAATATTATTTAATGTTGTAGATATTCCCTTTTTATTTTTTGTTTCCTCGTATGTTGCTAAAGCTTGATTATAAAAAGAAAGAGCTTGTTCATAATCCTTAAGTTTCC